>JAAYLY010000173.1 GCA_012521625.1 Tissierellia bacterium
AACTTAGAAAAGATTCTTAAATTCTAGACTAATTTATTTACCTATAACTTTCATTAATTTCTTGCTTCCACATATGGTTAAGAGGGCCTCTGCCTTTGCCCAGCTTTAGCATTGCCTTTATTGCACCTCTTACATAGTCCTTGGCTTCTTGGATAGCCTTATCCAAGTCATATCCCTTGGCTAAGCCACAGGCTATGGCGCTGGATAAGGTACAGCCTGTACCATGGGTATTTGGGTTGTTGATCCTTTCAGATCTAAACCATCTATACTTCTTATCATAGTAAAATAAATCATTGGCATTATTATCCTTATGACCTCCGGTTATGAGAACGGCACAGCCATATTCATGGCTGATATGATCTGCAGCCTTGATCATATCTTCTTCGTCTTCAATAGATATACCTGATAAAACAGCTGCTTCAGGGATGTTGGGTGTCAAAAGGTCTGCTAGGGGGAATAACCTACTTTTTAAACTTTCTATTGCATCATCATTTATTAGTTTTGATCCACTAGTTGCAACCATCACCGGGTCTAAGACTATGTTCTTAGCCTTATAAAAGCTAAGCTTTTCTGCAATGGTTTCAATTAAGCTAGTTGAAGAAAGCATGCCAATTTTGATTGCATCGGGATAGATGTCGGTAAATACACTATCTAATTGTTTGGCTAAAAAGTCAGGGCTAACTTCCATTATTCCAGTTACACCATTGGTATTTTGAGCCGTAAGGGCAGTAATAACACTCATGCCATAGACCCCATTTGCTGTCATGGTTTTAATATCTGCCTGTATTCCAGCTCCTCCACTGGAATCACTTCCTGCAATTGTAAGTACTGTCTTCATTTATTTCCTGCTCTCCTTTCTTCTTCTACTTTCAAAAGCTTGTCCATGGAGCCTCCAACTCTTTACTAAGTCTGCCGCTGCTTCTTTAGGATCTTCCGCCTCTGTTACAGCGGATACTACGAAGAAGCCATGGACTCCCGTCTCTGCTAATTGAGCTATGTCATCAAGCTTCACTCCTCCCCCAACTACCACAGGAATAGGACTGATTTCAGCAATCTTTGATATCTCTTCAAAGCTTCTAGTAACTACCCTTCCATCCAGGCCAAGGCCGCAGTCTGGCTTAGTAGTACTTTTCCTTAAAGGACCAATACCAAAATAATCTATCTGTGAAACATCTGCATTTTTGATATACTCTAACATTTCATGGCTTCTGGCCGTTAAGCCTATAATGGAATCTTCCCCCAGATAGTCTCGGCAGACGTCTACCGGAATATCCCCCTGGCCCACATGGATTCCATCCACCTTGATTCCTGCCTTTCTAGCTGCCAATATTACATCTAGCCTGTCGTTGACCAAAAGGGCTACCTCCTCTGACTTACCTGCCTTAGCTATTACTTCAGCTGCCTGACCAGTTATTTCTATTAGCTCTCTGGCAGATGCTACTTTAGAACGAATCTGGATACAGCTAAAACCTGCTTCCACCACATCTTCTATGATTGAAACAACTTGACGGCCCTTTACATTCTCTGGCCCTATGACCAGGTATGCTGATAGATCAAAGTTTTTTCTACTCATTTCCTCCTCCTCGTATAATAATGTTGTAGTTAAAAACTATATTTACTTTTCTATCTCACTCTTCTTGTGAGATAATATTTGTACAGATAGAGGTCGTAGCACTCCTCCTTGAGGCCTAGTCTTCCTAAT
>JAAYLY010000174.1 GCA_012521625.1 Tissierellia bacterium
ATTTCGTGTATAATTGTATTCATAAGAATAGCCTCCTTTATTATGATTTTTGTTTTTTGACACTTCTATCATAACATATGGGGCTATTCTTTTTTGTATTTTTCCCTACAATTATTTTACACTAACGGAGACTAATTGATTTAATTCTTTTTATTTATTAAATGCATATAAATTATTATATAATATGGATTCATGATGATGAGGTGGTCTTTTGAAGGAAAGGGATTTTATACAGGGTTCCATGATGTTGGTGGTAATAAACTTTGTGGTACAGATAATCGACTTTATCTATGATGTAATGCTATCCAAATTTATTGGAGCAGAAGCCATGGGATTATTCCAAATGGCCATGTCTATATTGATGGTCTTCCTGATAGTATCCACCGTTGGTATTCCAACAGCAGTATCCAGATTGGTGGCAGAATATAATTCTCGGAAAGATAGGCATGGAATCAATAGGATATTTAAAGTAGCCCTAGTCTTAACATTAATTTTGTCCTTAATATTTAGTAGCATGATAATAATATTGGGGGAAAATATTGCATTAAGGGTTTTTAAAGATGCAGAAATGGTCCTTGCCTTATATCTTTTGATTCCTGCCACTATAGTTATATCCATCAGCGCTATAATAAGGGGGTATTACTACGGATTAAAATTGGTAATGATCCCTAGCATCTCCCAAATAATCGAGCATGTTACTAGATTTGTGATTATAATAGGGCTACTCTATTATATATATCCTGTTAAAGCTTTCTATGGAGCCCTTATTGCATTAGCCGGTATTACCGTATGGGAAGTATTCGATTTAGCCTGGCTTACTTTAATGCTTAAACCTTGGAAAAGGAAAAAAAGCATAGTTAAATACAATACCATCCATGTAAGTACTATTATGAGACAAATACTGCCCATAGCCATACCCCTAGGGTTGTCCAGCCTATTAAATGTAGTTCTGAGATTTCTAAATTCCCTATTGATGCCCCAAAATCTTATGAAAATAGGATATTCCCATGGGGAGGCAATGGCCACCTTTGGGAGAATTACAGGTATGACCATGCCATTAATCACTCTCCCCTTCATGGTAACGTCGGCTATGGTAATAAATCTGGTTCCCAATCTATCGGAGCAGATGGCATTAAAAAACTATGGAAATGTAAAAAAGAATATCATATTTTCCATCAAGCTAACCTTAATAGCGGCTATTCCCTTAACTGGATTATATATATTCTTTTCTGAGCCATTAGGCTTTTTCCTCTATAGGGATTTAAAAGTAGGAAGGTTTATCAATATTATGGCCTATGGTACTCTACTTATGGCATTACAGCACACCCTTTCAGGAGTTTTAAATGGTTTAAAGAAGCATGTCTCAGTTACCTTGAACAGGATTTTAGGTATGTTAATCCAAGTACTAGCTATTTATTATTTGGTTGGTCATCCCCGCTTTGGGCTTAATGGCTTTTTCATTGGATTTATAACATCAGGATTAATGGTGTTGCTATTGGATATGTTCACCATAAGGAAGATGATGAAACTGAAAATAAATTGGATGGATATCTTATTCAAACCCCTATTGGCTGCTGCTATAATGGTTATTATTACGGATAATGGAAGAAAGCTATTATATGGAATTGTAATAAGTCAGCTTTGGGCCTTTCTAATAAGTCTGGTAATGGGGATTATATTCTATATACTCATCCTATATATTACAAAGGCCATACCCAAGAATTCATTTAGAAGGTTAATAGGAGGATAGTTAACTAAAAAGAGTCCAAGTTAGCTTGGACTCTTTAATCTCTATTTGGCTCCTTCGGCTACACTCCATTCTTGCCATACCTTGCCGACTAGATCTGGCCCTGGCTTTAATGTTTTCTTGCCTGGCTCCCAACCTGCTGGAGTGACTTCCCTTCCTTCAGATTCCCTTACTAATTGGAAGGCTTTAATTTGTCTTATGGTTTCTTCTATATTCCTTCCTACTGTAGGATTAAGTACTTCAAAACCTTGGATTATTCCATCCGGGTCGATTATAAATCTGCCTCTGGTTTCTACCTTGCCTTCTTCATCATAGATGCCATATAGCTTTCCTATTGAACCATCTTGGTCTGAACCCATTGGGAATGGAATATCCCCGTCTATCATCTTGGATAGCTCGTGGTCGTTCCACATTTTGTGTACAAATACGCTGTCTACACTGATGGAGATTACCTCTACTCCTAGTTCCTGTAATTCCTTATATCTATCAGCAACTGCTGACACTTCTGTAGCTCAGACAAAGGTGAAATCCCCTGGGTAGAAGCATAGTAATACCCACTTTCCTTTAAATTCAGATAGGCTTAGCTCAACAAATTTTCCTTCATAAAAAGCTGGTATGGTAAAGTCTGGTGCTGGCTTACCAACCTTAATCATATTATCCCCCTCCTTAATAATAGGCTTCTCTTCTCTTTTTTCCTCTTCCACCATATCCATTTTTATTGCTGGCCTTTGACAACCTGCTTTAAATTCTACAGGCACAAAAACACCTCCTCCTATAGATGATTTTTATAAACCATGCTTGTCCAATAAAATTCATCTATAGTAACTTTACCCTCCATTTCCAGCAACTAAACATTTTTGGTTAAATTTATATAGAAAAATGTTATAAAATAAGCCAGGTGATTCTTTAGCTTAAATCACCTGGCCTATTTCTCCCTCTGCCCCTTCTATGCCCATGTCCAGCATTTTTACAAGGAATACATTGATTCCCATCCATTTCACAGAGTATATAGTCTCCACCTTCTATTCTCAACATCTTACCATTCACTATGCTATCGGCTATCTTCCGTTTTGCTTCCGAATACATCCTTTGAACTGTAGAACGGGCTACATCCATCCTTTCGGCACATTCAGTTTGCTCTAGACCCTCCAGATCTATAAGACGAATAACCTCATATTCTTCTACGGATAGAATTATAGCTTCACTATGGGGATTAGCATTTGCTGCCCCAAATATTCTATAATTTGGCATTCTACATACCCTTCTTCTCTTTCTTGGTCTGGCCATATTTCCATCTCCCTTCTATTATATTTTAGCATAATAAAAGGATGAGGCAAACTCATCCTTTTATTATTGGTCAAGTTTTTCTAATCTTTCTTCTACATCCTTTAGCCTAGACTGTAAAAAAATTTTCTCATTTTCCAATAGGGCCTTTTCTTCTTCTGGGCTAATAGTATAATCCCAGCTGCCATACCTTCCCATTTCCCTGCCATAACCATATCCAAAATTCATCCTTCTAATGCCAAATCCTCTAGGCCTACAATAGCCTCTGCCCCATCCTGTCCTTGGACCCATAGCCATAGGGCCTGTACCATCTCTTCTTGGCATAAGCTCTCCTCCTTTTTGTTTTGGGCATATACCCATTTACTTATATTATACATAGTTTTGGGTATATGTCAATAACTATTTATAGGCAATCTTAAAAATATAAGCCAGGCAATAGATTGACTTATTACCTGACTTAATCTAAATACTCTAATATTCCCTTTTTTATGGCATAGGCCAGCCTTTCCTTATAGCCTTCGTCTTTTAAAAGCCTATTTTCCTCCGGGTTAGTAATAAAGCCTGCTTCTAGTAATACCCCCGTATATTTAGGCTCCCTTAGTATGTAGAAATCCTCATATAAGATTTCAGTCCTTAAGCTATCCTCCTTCAAAAATTGGTGGTATAGATGGGTATCTATTGAATGGGCTAATTTCTCTGCTAATTCTTTTCCATCTTCCGAGCCTGGAAAATGATAAATTTTCACTCCTCTGGCAGAAGAACTTTTGCTGGAGTTAACGTGGATACTTACGTAGACCAAGGGCTGGTTAGAGTCTATGATTGATCGCCTTGCATCTAAATCTCGCCTATATCTGGATGCTTTAATCTGGCTCAAATCTTCTAAGGACATATCCTTCTCCCTAGTCATTATTACGTTAAAGCCTTCAACTATTAACTGCTTTTTTAATCTCAGCCCTATATCCAAATTAATATCCTTTTCTAAGATATCTTCCCTTTTACCCGTACCTCCATCTATTCCACCATGACCTGGGTCCAATACGATGGTCCTATTTGACCTATGGCTAAAAGTCTTGGTTGCCCCATAGTTTCTAAGGATTAGCACATTTACCATAATGAAGAGTAAAAACCCAGCTAAAAGCAAAAGCTTTCTATTTAGCTTTATTATGTAGTCTCTTGGTTTCCTAGCCATTTTCCTCCTAAAATAATTATGTTACATTTATTTTATTATTTATTTTTTGTTTATAGAACAAAAAGGAGAAAAGAGTTTTATTTCTTCTTTTCTCCTTTTCTCCTTCTGCCCAAAGTTAATATTTATTGCTTAATTATATTGAACATCCCTGTTTCTAATACTTCTATATCTACTGCCATTGTCTCCTTAAGAAAGTCAATAGCTACATAGGTAGTGGAATTTTTTAGTTCTGCTGCTATGCCTAATCTTAATGGCTTATCATTTATTTTATAACTCTTTTCTCCTATTGGAAGACTCACCCTGTAGTCTTCTTTAGTTAATTTAACAGTTCTACTTTCATTAATCCATTCAACTTGGTATCCTAAAGTTTCTGCTATCTGTCTAAGGGGCAACATGAATATATCTTGATCATTCTTATATATTGGGTTATTTAGGCTAATCTCCTTTTCATCTATCATAACCTTATCCAAAAACCTTACTTCCAGCTCCCCATCATCTTTTTCCACCAATATTATCTTATTTGGAGTAGCTTGTGCTGGAAGGCTTTCAGCAACTAGTGTGTAAAACACTATTAAATCCCTATTTATTATATCTTCTTTTCCTATTGTATTTCCATCCTTATCCACCATTACTGTATCTTCTGATAGCTTTAATTTTAAGGACTTATCGGAGCTAATTAATTCTTCATTAAATTTGGAAACATGAATTAAATCTTCTTCTTCACTATCTCTTACCATGATAATATCTGCCCCTAGTCGAGGGGGTGCAGTCATCAACATAATGGTATCCTTGTGGTAATAGCTGGTAACTTCCATGCCTAACTCTAATTCATCCTTAGGCATAAAATCATTAGTTTCATCCCTTAGAAGAATTGTATCCTCTGTAATATATAAAACCATTCCACTATAGGGGTCTTCTTCATCATCTGTAACCCAAATTGAGAATAGCTTTTCATCTTCTTTTATATCAGCAATCTTTCCATCATATCTAATATAATCTGCTTGCTCCACCTGGTATATGGGTCCATCTATGGGCACTAGCTCCTTTGGCTGATTATCTTCAGCTTTTATAACTAGGGGACTTAAGGATATGCAGGCTACTAATGCTAAAGCTAGATATTTTTTTACCCTATCCATTCACAAACACTCCTTTTCCTTTTACCCCTAGTATACCAGTATTCTGAATGAAATGGGTTACATAAGGTTTACAATTCTACCTTTCTAAAGCTGCACTTACATCCTCTATCATAACTTTAGTTCCTCCCAATCCTCCTGATAATACATACCAAATTTGGGAACTTAAGTACACAATTCTATCCTTCTGATAGGCATCCGTTCGTTTGATTATTTCATTGTCTAATACCTGCTCTGCAGTTACACTGCCACCGGTGGTAGCAGCCCTGTCTATTACAAATATATAGTCTGGGTTTTGTTGAAGGATATATTCAAAGCTAATGTTTTGACCATGGTCGGCCACCTCTATATCCTTGTCTACCGGTTCAAATCCAAATTCCTTATGGATTATACCAAATCTGGAGCCTTCCCCATAAGCACTTATGGCTCCATCATTAGCCATAACTATTAGGGCATTACTGCCAGATCCCTTAACCTTTCCATGGATTTTCTCCATCTCCTCATTTATTTTAGCTAATTCCCCTTCAATAAAGTCTTCTTTCTCAAATATTTCACCTATAATCTTTAAATTTCTAGTAACTGAATCTAAGTAATTAGAGCCATCTACTTCCAAAAATACGGTAGGGGCAATTTTATCAAGCTCATCATATACTTCCGCTTGCCTGCCAGATATGAATATTACATCTGGTTCCAATTCAAATATCTTTTCAAAGTTTGGTTCAAATAAGGTTCCTACATCTTCATATTTGTCATCCTTATACTTTTCTAAAAAGCTTGGAATATTTGATTTAGGCAGCCCTATTACATGGATTCCCATCTTATCTAGGGTGTCCAAGGTAGCGTAATCGAATACGATTATCCTCTCTGGATTCCTCTTAACTTTTGCTTCCCCTAGCCTATGTTCAACAACTAGTTCTTCCAATTCTTCCGCATCTTGATGAAAAAGCTATGGAACTTCCAGTCAGTATAATTCCAATTATTTTAGGTATACGCCTAGACAAAGCGTACTCCCAATTCCTACTATTTAGGCCTATGCTAATGAAAAGTATTACTAAAATTATTAGTAAAATAGAGAGTAGGTATATTTTCTTTTTCTGCTCCATCATCTATGCCTCCTAATAAGTAAATAAAGGAAAATAAAGCTTCCTATTACGCCTACAGTAAGCCCTATGGATATTTCATAGGGATAGATTAGAATTCTAGATAGAATATCACAGATTAATAGGAAGATTGCTCCAAAGAAAGCCGTAGGCAATAGGTTCTTCCTTAGATTATCCCCAAAGTACATACTCACTATATTAGGCACTATAAGTCCTAGAAAGGGAATTCTCCCTACCGTAATCACCACTAAAGAAGAAATTAAGGCTACAATGGAAACTCCTAGATTTACTACCCCATTATAATTTAGTCCTAAATTGGTGGAAAATCCTCCCCCATGCCTGCTATGGTGAACTTGTTGGCGTATAAAAAAGCTATAAATAATAGTGGGATACTGATATATAAGAGTTCATATCTCCCCTTGATGACCATGGAAAAATTCCCCTGTAACCAGGAAGAGATATTTTGCATTAAATCATATTTATAGGCAAAAAAGGTAGTTATAGAATCCATAACATTTCCAAGCATAATTCCCACAAGTGGTATGATTACAGCATTTTTAAACTTTACCCTCTTCAATATTTCCATAAATATAAATGTCCCTCCCAAAGCAAATATGAAGGAAATCAACATTTTCATAATAGTGCTTTGGCTGGGAAATAGTATAATGGAGACTAATATGCCAAATCTAGCAGAATCTATAGTACCTGCAGTAGTAGGAGAGGCAAACCTATTCTGGGTTAGCTGTTGCATAATAAGTCCGCTAACGCTCATAGCTGCTCCTGACACTATGATACTAATAAGCCTGGGTATTCTACTTAAAAAAAGGATCTCCATCTCATCCCAGTTTAAATGGTATATATCTAAAAGGGATAACTCCTTAACTCCGATAAATACTGATATTATGGAAAGTATAAATAATATTAAAAATAAGTACTTGGTTTTCATAGGTCCTCCTATAATTTATGGCAATAAAATATTCTCTGTTAGTGTAAAATAATTGTAGGAAAAAGTACAAAAAAGAATAGCCCCATATGTTATGATGGAAGTATGCTAAACAACAACATAACATAAGGGAGGCTATTCTTATGAATACAATTATACACCAAAT
>JAAYLY010000175.1 GCA_012521625.1 Tissierellia bacterium
CCTGTAGATCAAGTAATAGTAAAGGGTACCAAGGAAGTACCTAGGCATGCAGCCACCGGAGCATTTATGATGCCTACAAGGGGGAGGATTTCCTCCAGATACGGCATGAGATGGGGTAGGATGCACAAGGGATTAGATATTGCGGCAAGCTATGGGACTCCAATCAAGGCGGCCGATGGCGGTACCGTAACCTTTGCAGGTTATAAGGGCTCCTATGGCTATATGGTTGAGATTGACCATGGTAATGGCTATAAGACTAGATATGCCCACTGTAGTAAGCTTTTAGTTAAGAAGGGGCAAAAGGTTGCAAAGGGGCAGCATATAGCCAATGTGGGTAATACTGGAAGGTCCACTGGCGCACACCTGCATTTTGAAGTACTTAAGAATGGAGTACATCAAAATCCAAGTAATTATGTAAGATAGATAAAAAAGCAAGTGTATCACTTGCTTTTTTTATTTCCTAAAACCTTGAATCAAGTAATATAAGGATAAATAATAGGACTAGTAAGCCTTCATAAAAATCGGCGTTAGAATTTTTTCTGGCTGCCACAACATCTTCTTGAAGAACTGGCCCCTTTTCTATTGAATCTACTCGAATCCTATCGTCATCTCCTCTGAGGCCTTCTTCATCACTATCATCAAATAACTTCTTTAGGTTCAAGACGCCGGCACCCTGGTGCTCGGCTATATCGTCTATAGGGACACAGGCCTTTAATAACCTGGCTTTTACTTCGGAAGGTTTTAAATCCCCATATTTATCTAAGAGGAGGGCTACAGAACCTGTAACTAAGGGAGTTGCCATTGAAGTACCACTTAAGGGGATATAACTATTTAACTTAGTATTAGATAAGGAGTTGATACTGACTCCTGGAGCCACTAAGTCTGGTTTTTGAATCCCTTCTAGGGTTGGACCACGGCTTGAAAAGCGGGCTATAGTATCATCAGAAGGATCCACCGTCCTCTTATCATCCACCGCCCCTACGGTTATGGCATTTCTATGGATTCCTGGTGAAAGTATGGTTCCTGGAGAAGGACCGCTATTGCCAGCTGCAACTACCACTACCAAGCCTTCATTAATGGCCCTATCCACAACCCTACATAGGGGATCCTTTTCACAGAGGCTGTTGGCAGGTGTTCCAATAGAAAGATTGATTACCCTGGTATTATACCTGTCCTTAGTCTCTATAATATAGGATATGGCTTCGATTACCTTTGAAGTAGAGCCCCCACCATTTCTATCTAAGGCCTTAATAGCCAATATATTAGCCTTGGGAGCAACTCCTACATATTTTCCCCTTGATGAATAGCCATTGCCTGCAATAATTCCAGCCACATGGGTTCCATGGCCGTTATCATCATAGGGGTATCTCCTATAGTTAATAAAATCCTTAAATCCAATTATTCTATTTTCAGGTTTTACAAGGTCGTTATGGGGTGCAACACCAGTATCAATTACTGCCACGGTTATCCCCTCTCCCTCATAGCCCTTATCATGGGGGAAGTAAACCTCCATGCTTTCGGTAGCTATATCCAGTAGGGTGTAGACTTTAGAATCGAAACTGATATATTTTACATTTGGATCATTTGCCAGTTGATAGATTAAATCCGTCGTAAGATAGCCAGATACGGCCCCGATAATAGGCAGCTCCTTTTCAACTAAATCATAGGATTTGAGCTGCTCTTTCGCTTTACAATCTTCCCTATTAAATTGAACTATTACTGGTACTTCTTCAGTGGATTGGGCCAATACCTTGGCATTTAAAATTGGACATAGTTTATCATATCTATTTTGGCTCATTATTATCACCTTCCTTGATTTATTTTATGCTTTGTAAATAAATATGTGTCTATAGCATAGAATATTAATTTAAGGATAAGGAAGGCATAAAAAAGCCGCCTTTAGAGGCGGCATAATCTTATTATTTTATTTCTTCAATATAGCCTTATACTTTTCCTCCCCCAACTTAAATAAGGCTTCCTCTTGGGGAGTTTTAGCTTCTAATCTAGGGACCCTATTAGGGGCTTGGTCTACTAGATGAATCATGGTTACAAAGCTGGATGCAGCTAAGCTTGGGTTAGAGAAGTCTTCCATATCATGAACATATATATTGACAAATATGTTCATGGAGCTATTACCAACATAGGCCAGCTGTGCTATTACCGTAATGACATCTCCAAGTTGGATTGGTTTATGGAATACTATATCATGGAAGCTTTTAGTTACTACATTTCCCTTACAATGTTTTCGGGCAGCGATTCCTGCCATCGTATCCATTAACTTCATTAGTTCCCCACCATGGGCAATTCCCC
>JAAYLY010000176.1 GCA_012521625.1 Tissierellia bacterium
GAAGTAAATAGGTTAACTAAGTTGGTGGAGGATTTAAGGTCTAGCTTTGAATCCTCTGATGCCTCCCTTATTTTAAACAAGAGTAAATTCAACCTATCTGAGGAGCTTGAAAGGATCACAGCTACCTTTAACCCTATCTATCAATCAAAGGATTATTCACTGGAAACTTCCATAGAAAAAGGTATAGAAGTTATTATGGATAGGGATAAGTTTCGCCAGATCATCTTCAACCTCCTGTCCAACTCCTTAAGGTACCTGAGGGAGGATGGCAGGGTGGTGGTTGGCTTGAGTAAAGTAATCATGCCTAAGGTGAGGGAAATAAGAAAAGTTAACCCTATAAATAAGAGAAATTTAAATGATACTACTACATTAGAAAATAGCATAATTAAAATAACTATTGAAGATAACGGCATGGGAATAAAGGATGAAGACCTACCCCATATCTTCGAAAGGTTTTACAGGGCTGATGGTTCTAGAAATAAGGAATCCGGCGGCAGTGGATTAGGCCTAGCTATAGTGAAGAATTTAGTTGAAGCCCATGGTGGAAAGATCTATGTGGAAAGCCAATGGGGAAAGGGGACTAAGTTTACCCTTCAATTCCCCCAAGATTCAATTTCACCAAAATAATATCAATAGCTAAATGTAAATTCATTATAAATAGTTTAAAAATAAATCTATTAAATAAAGATAAAACTCCCTACTGAGAGGGAGTTTTAATAAGGGAGATTAATATTTACCAATAGGAGGTTTTACGTAGTCTGGCAGGGGACATTCATATTTTCCACCGTTTTGAACTACTACCTCCTCCTTAGCTTCTTCTATTACATCAGGCCTCTTTGCCGTCCTAATGGCTGCAAGAGCCATGGCCTTAGCTGCAGTTAGCATGCCCTTATAACCTATGCTGCTGTTGGATTGTGCAGTAGTTTGCCAAGTGTGGCCCACATTTCCTATACACTGGCATGCTATATGGAAGTTTAAGGTTGGAACACAGTAAGATACATCCCCCACATCTGTGGAACCGCCGGCATAGCTTACATTCCTTCCATCGTAGGGATGGACCACATCGTCCAAGGGCCTTTCTAGCTTTTCCTCCAACCTACCTATACCATAGGTCTGGATTATGGTATTTTTTATACCTTCCAAGGTTTCTTCATTGTAGCTATTGAGGATTTCCCTAGCAAAGAGATAATCCTCCTCATCCCACTTAGGTGGCCCAACATCCTTCAGGGCCTGGTCAGCTATTGGAGCCAGCTTGCTGTTGGTCCTATAGTCTGAAAAGGCCATGGTAATTTCATAATCAACCCTGGTTTCGGTCATCAAGGCTGCCCCCTGGGCCACCTTAACCACCCTTTGGAATAGCTTCTTCATATCCTTAACCTTAGGGGACCTAACCTCATATTTAACTTGGACATAATCCTGAACCACATTGGGAGCTACGCCCCCAGCATTGGCGTAGGCATAGTGGATCCTCTCCTGGTCATACATATGCTCCCTTAGATAATTGCAGCCTACGCTCATCAGCTCTGCTGCATCTAAGGCACTCCTACCCAGCCAGGGTGAGCCACCTGCATGGGAGGATATCCCCCTGAAGGTAAAGTTGGCTCCCATTATGGCTAGGCTCCTATTGGACTGGACTTCATTTTTAGTGGCTGGGTGCCAGGTATAGACAAAGTCCACTCCATCAAAGACTCCAGCCCTGGCCATAAACTGCTTGGAACCTGCCCCTTCCTCCGCCGGACAGCCGAAATAGATTACAGTCCCATCTAGATTGTTGGCTAATAAATACTCCTTACAGGCCAAGGCTGCAGCCAGAGAACCTACCCCTAGAAGGTTGTGGCCACATCCGTGCCCTGGAGCACTTTCTTCAAATGGCTTCCTTTCTGCCACAGCTGCCTCCTGACTTAATGTATCTAGGGCATCATACTCCCCTAGGAAGCCGAAGACTGGACTACTACTGCCAAAGCTGGCTTTAAAGCTGGTGGGAATAGCTGCAAGCCCTTCTTGGATTTCAAAACCTTCCCTCCTTAATACCTCAATTAAAAGGTTGGCTGACTTAACTTCTTCATAGGGAAGCTCAGCAAACTCCCATACCCTAGAAGCAAGTTCTATGAAAAATTCCTTTCTATCTTCAATATATCTTTCGATAAATTCCAAGTCTAACATTTTTACCTCCATCTGCTAATATAATAGCTTGCTTAGGAAATCGATAGTCCTAGGATTTTTAGGATTATTAAAGATTTCCTCAGGCCTTCCCTGCTCCTGAATGATCCCATCGGCCATAAACAATATCCTATCGCTTATTTCCTTTGCAAATCCCATCTCATGGGTTACTATAATGGCCGTTATTCCGGTCTTTACCAGATCCCTTATTACCTCTAATACTTCCTTAACCATCTCCGGGTCCAAGGCACTGGTAGGTTCATCAAAGAGTAATAGCTCTGGTTCCATGGCCATGGCTCTAATAATGGCCAACCTCTGCTTTTGACCCCCTGATAACTTTGTTGGATATTCATCCCTCTTATCAGCAAGGCCTACCCTTTCCAGAAGTTCCATAGCCCTTTTCTCAGCCTCAGCCTTAGGGATCCCCTTCTCCAATATGGGTGCTAAGGTGATATTTTCTATAACCCTTAGGTGGGGAAAGGCATTAAACTGCTGAAAGACCATCCCTATCCTCTGCCTGTATTTGGCTATGTTAATTCCCTTATCCAATAAGTTTACTCCCTCAAAGTATACCCTGCCGGAAGTGGGGATTTCCAATAGGTTTAAACACCTTAAAAAAGTACTCTTTCCACTGCCTGAAGGGCCTATGATGGAGACAACTTCCCCCTCATAGATGGTTTCATTTATATCTTTAAGTACCTCTAAATCTCCGAAGGATTTATATAGCTTTTCAACCCTAATTATTTCCCTACTCATTTGCCTGCAATCTCCTCTCAAATAGGGTTAAACCCTTAGTCAGTACCGAAGTTAAAAGTAGATAGATAATTCCAACTATGACTAAAGAGGGGACAGCCTGGAAGGTGGCAGACTGTACCGTCTTATAGGAGGTCATCAACTCCTGCAGGAAGAAGACCGATGCTAAGGAGGTCTGCTTGATCATGGAAATATACTGGTTACCTAAAGCTGGCAATATATTCTTTATGGCCTGAGGCAGGACTATCCTCCTAAAGGTATTTTTATTAGACATACCTAGAGATTTAGCAGCCTCTATTTGCCCCTTATCCACCGCCTGTATCCCTGCCCTAATTACCTCAGCTACATAGGAGCTGGCATTTACTATTAGGGCAATGATGATGCTGGCTGTATCCGATAACTCAAAGGGCAGGGCCTTAGGTAACACCAACCAGAAGAAGTATAGCTGCAAGAGGATGGGGGTTCCCCTTAAAAGCCCTATATAGATATTGGTAAACCAATCAAGGACCTTGATCTTGGATAACTTCATTACCGCTATTAAAGTACCTAGTAGAGTAGCTGCAAAGACCGTTATGGCGGAAAACCATAAGGTACCAAGCAAGCCTTCTATATATACATAATCATATTTTTGCCAAAGTTTGATTATGGTGCTAACCATCCTATCTCCATCCTTCTATAATAAGTTATAGTCCTAAAGTCTTTGCATACTCCGTATATTCCCTATACCAGTCTTCGTAAATTCCTCTTTCCAAGACCTCATCTATTATTTCATTTATCCTTTCAGTCAATTCATCTTCCCCCTTTGGAATGCCTATCCTAGTCCCTTGGGTACTCTTATCGACCACAAACTCAAATTCTTCAACTACCATTAGGCCTGCAGCTGGGTTGGCATCTACATATAGCTGGGCCATACTCTTAGAGACTGCAGCCACATCTGCCTTACCCTCCTGAACCATTAGGAAACCATCGGTGGTTGCAGAAACCCTTTTAAACTCCTTGTATGCCGGTACTTGCTCCAATACGAACAGTTCTTGTAAAGATCCACTTTGAGCAACTATTACCCTATCTACAAGGTCTGCAGGACCCTTTATTATATCCTTATCCTCCTCCCTTATTAATAGGCCGTAGCCTGGATTGTTCTCTGCAAAGTAATAGCCCTTAGACATATTCATGGCTTCTGCCCTTGCCGGTGTATAGCTTAGGGCTGATATGGCTAAATCATATTTACCCTCTGTTATACTGCTTAGGACTGCTGAAAATTCCAGGGGGACTAGCCTTAGTTCCACCCCTAACTTTTCAGCTATATATTTTGCCAGCTCCACATCGGCCCCTACAATCTGCTCTCCACCATCCCTAGATGGATCGATAAATTCAAAGGGGGCAAAGTATGGCTCCATTACCACCTCTATATAGCCCCGCTCTAGGATTGCTTCTAACCTGTTCTTTGCCTGACTGGCTTCTACATCCTTTGAACTACATCCTGTGATGAAACTTGCCATTAGGCTAAATAGAAGTACAATAAATACTAACCTCTTATAAGACTTCCTTCCAATAACCCTTTTCATCTTACCCCTCCTAAATTTTGAAAGCTCTCCCACTTTTTTTGTTAAAAGTTAAAAGCTATTAGTTATTCCAAAATATAATAGTCTACATTAAAAAACTCCCGTCCTCTGGCTAGCAGAGGACGAGAGTATAACTCACGTGTTCCCACCTCAATTTATTGATACCTCGCGATATCAACCTCATTAGGTACTATCATACCCTAGCACTATATCGGGTGCGCCCGAATAAGACTACTCTTTCCCTTTCGCCTTATTTGCTCAGGGATGTGTTCAACAACTATTGTTTGTGCATTTCCACCAGCCATGCACTCTCTAGAAAACAATGAGGTTGTTTACTATTTCCCTTCATCGCTTTATCATGTTAAAATTTAATTTATACTATACCACGACAAAGGGAATTTGTAAATACCTTTTTTTAAATATTTGCTTCCCTTACTCATACCTGCATTTTTAATTATCCTATTTAAGGATGCTTCCTCATAACTTTTAGAGGAAAACTCATCCAGGGCTGCTTTTAATAAGTCATTTTCCCTTTGGAATCTCTTTTCTTTCCTATTCAAAGATATCACCTACTTCAACCCTAATTGTTAGACAACCCAGTCTAGACCAGGCGGTTTATAAATATATGACTGTAATTATAAAACTTTGTCAATTTAATTCAATAGATTTAAATACAAAAAACCATGATGCTAGATAAACTTGCATCATGGTTTTTATCTTTTAATAGTGTTTCTACTCCCACTATTTTAACACCGCCTTATAAATTACTATCTACAGCATTATAATATTTAATAGTTAGACCTATACTTTTATCATTATCTTATATTATCTTATTATTTATAATTTCTTGGAATAAATCACTTCATAAACCAGCTTACCCTCAATATGCTTACTTTCCATTAAATCCACTGATTTTACTTCTATCTGGATTTTATCCAGAAGCCTATTAACCTCTTCTTGATTAAAAGACCTTAACTTCACCCTCCTGCCCAGGGTAATATGGGGCCTGTACTTTCTATTTTCTAATTTAAAGCCCTTTTCTAATAGGAGCTTATGGAGGTTACTTTGAAGAGTCATCAATTCCTCACTGTCTTGGATTCCCAGCCAGTAGATATGGCCATCCATCCTCTTGAAAAAACCTAGATTTTTCAGCTTCAGGTTAAAGGGATTATGGCTCAACTTATCCATAGCATCCTGAATATCCCCTATCCTTTCCTCAGGAATTTCCCCCAAGAATTCCAGGGTTAGATGAAGGTTATCCCTATGGACAAACCTACCCTGCCTAGCATTTTTCTCTACTAAAGTCTTTATCCTATCTATCTTATCCTTTACATCATGATTGAAATTTATAGCTATAAATAACCTCATCCTATCACCCTAATTCCCTTGCTTAATCTCGCTGATATTTTTAATCATTATGGAGATGGTGCCGTCGGGATTATTTATAAATTCAACAATATCCTTATTCCTATAGATCTCTACAGGAATATCCAATTTTATACCGTTATCTATCTTGAATTTATGTACCCCTAACTTCTTTTCAGGCTCCCTACCTTCCAGATGGATAACTTCCCTTACTCCAGCCTCCTGCAGCTTTTCCATATATTCCATCCTCACCTGGGGATGGCTATCAAAGATTTTTTCAGCCACTTCCTCCAGCTGGATTACTCCATCATCCATATCCTCATAGATGACCTCCTTAATCTGGGATACCTTCTCAAAATCTTCATCATAATAGATCTTGGTTAGGTCCTTGGCCACCTTACTCATGACCCTTATGCTCTCCTTAATGGAAAGGTCCGTATTACACTCTAGAAAGAGCTCTGAAAAGTATGGCATCTTCTCCCCTTCTATATTATACTCCTTCTCCAATACCCTTATGGAAAGGTCTTTTAGGTTAATCAAGGCCCCTTCCACATTCCTTTGCCCTTCTGGCAGCATGACCCTATTTACCACTATCTTATTGTGGGTTCCCCTTTCCCCATAGTCTACGTAATGGGTGTAGCCTTCCTTGTAGTTGAATTTTAATATTACTAAAAAACTATCATCTTCTAGGGTAAATTTGGCCACCAACAAGTCTCCATCTGGTATCTCCCCATACCTTATCATAAGCTTAAACATATGGTCAGCTAACTGGGTACTGCCTGCTATAAAATCCTCAAAAGCTAATATCATCTCTTTAACCTTTGAGCTTTCTATAAACTTACCGGTCTTTACACTTTGGTCCTCAAACAATCTATCTATATGCTTAAGAATATATTCATATATTTTTTCATTTAATTCAAGCTCCTCAGTTGAAAATACAGGCAATGTGGCACCAGTATCTAATATATGGAGTATGGCATTATCTATAGTTAATTCCAATTAAAACACCTCTATTCTTCCATGTATAATAGCTACATAATTATATCATATTAATATTTAAATAATTGTTTATTCGTAAAAATA
>JAAYLY010000177.1 GCA_012521625.1 Tissierellia bacterium
AATATTATACTGAGCCATGGTTCATCCTCCTCGGTTTGGTATTTGTGTTGCAACTATATTTTAACCGAGGTATGAGCTTTGGCTCAAATTATTTTTCTTTTTACACCATTATATAGACTTAATCAGCAAGGCCAGTTGGGACTGCTGTAAAGATGGATAAAAAAATATTAGTCAATATACCCATATTACTTTCATTAAACAGGCTTCCTAATATAAAACCTTCTGGTATTCCATGTAGTATAATAACTAAAGCAAGGTGAACACCTTTATTTGGATCTGCCAGATATAAAGAACCTAATGCAAAGCCCATGGGTAAATGGTGTAGGGCTATGGCCATAGCCATATAGATTGCTGATTTTAAGGATCTGTCATTATTAATCTTACTAAATTTTGGCTTATCAAGCTTAAGTTTATTTTCAATAGATAGAGTTAATAAGAGTCTTAGGCCTATCCCCAGGGAAGTTATATAAATATTACCTATTTTTACAGATGCTGGCAGGAGATCGAAAAAGACTATGGAAATCATCATGCCAGCTATAAACTCATCTGCAGCTTCTCTAAATTTATTACTCTGCTTATTTATAACAAATGAAAGTAAAATACCTGATAAAATCCCAATCCAAGCAGATAAGGCCCCTATAATTCCGATAATTAATAAAAAGTCCATTACAACATCTCCTAAATAATTTTATATAATATTTTATGGATATGGATTTGCTTTAAGAACCTTAAAGCTAATTTGACATTTCAACTTATGATAATATAATAAAAATAAAAAAAGACTTAGGAGATAGTTATGGGAAAATCAATGAAAAATGCTAAATTAAACCGATTGATGATTGCTGGAACCGGCAGTGGCAGTGGAAAGACTACCACCATATGTGCCCTTATGAAGGGTTTGTTAAATAGGGGATTGAGGGTCCATTCCTTTAAGTCAGGCCCTGACTATATAGATCCCATGTTTCATAGTAAAATAACTGGAGTTAAATCTAGAAATTTAGATATGTACTTATGCGGAGAAAATACTAGCAAGTATCTACTGGCTGAAAATGGTAAGGCTAGCCAGATCTCCATCATAGAAGGAGTTATGGGCCTTTACGATGGCCTGGGCATGGATACTACTAAATATTCATCAAACGACCTATCTAACAGGACCCAAACCCCAGTAGTCCTGGTTGTACAAGCCAAGGGCATGGCAGCTTCCCTAATAGCTATGCTTAAGGGCTTTTTAGAGTATAAGGATAATCTTATTAAGGGAGTAATCCTAAATGGAATCAGCCCAATGGTTTATCCCTGCTACAAGGAGATGATAGAGGAGAATCTAAACTTAAAGGTCTATGGCTTCTTACCCAACCTACCAGAGGCTAGGATTGAAAGCAGGTATCTAGGACTTATTACTGCTGATGAGGTTAGGGATCTTAGAAGAAAAATTGATATATTAGGCGCAAATGCTGAAAAATACATAGATCTGGATGGTCTTTTAGAGTTAGCTAAAGAAGCACCGGCCTTGGAATATGAAGATATAAAGATAGAAGAGTTAGGAAGGGTTAGGATTGCCCTTGCCAGGGACGAGGCCTTTTGCTTTTACTATGAGGACAATCTAGACCTACTTAAAAGACTTGGAGCTGAATTGGTGGAATTTTCGCCCCTAAGGGATGAAAGCTTACCAGCTGATATAGATGGAATAATCATAGGGGGAGGTTATCCTGAGTTATATGCTGATGACCTATCCCAAAATAAATCCATGCTTGCAAGTATAGCTGAAGCCTATGAAAAGGGTATTCCCATATATGCTGAAAGTGGAGGATATTTGTACCTAGGCTCCAGCCTAGAGGGGAAGGAAATGGTAGGCATCCTTAAGCATAAGAGCCTACTTACAGATAAGTTACAAAACTTCGGCTATAAGAGGCTTGTTGCCCAAAGGGATAATCTTTTATGTAAAAAAGCTGACTCCATCAAGGCCCATGAATTCCACTATACTAAGGCGGATTATGATGGGGAGGATTTTTTAGCAGT
>JAAYLY010000178.1 GCA_012521625.1 Tissierellia bacterium
ATTAGGAAGATTATCCTACCTAGATTGCTACTATCCCCCGGCTCATAGCCCATCAGGTTTATAAAGAGGGCCCCGCCGATGGAGATGGCTATAAAAATCCCCTGGATAAGACTTATCCTCTCTCCAAGGATTATCATGCCCATGATTATGGTGATTACCGGAAGTAAAGCCATCATAAGGCCAGCCTCTGATGAGCTGACCATGCTTAAACCAATGGTTTCAAATATAAAATAGGCAACAGGCTGGACTAGGCATAGGCCTATTAACTTCTTAATATTCTTACCCTTGTAATCCAGCTTTATCAGTCTTAGCCTTTCCAATAGGAAAACTCCCAAGATGCTGACAGTAAAGCGGTAGGACAGCAGGCTAAAGACCTGATTATTCAATTCATTTAAAGCTATCTTACTAAAATAGAAGGAAAAACCCATAATGACTATAGCCGTTATACCAGCTAGGTAACCTATTTTTTCCTTTTTGCTCATCTTATCCTCCTATAAATTTTTCACTTTAATTTTGTCAATGAAGAGTATTTAGACTATCTAAAGATTTAAAGATATACTAATATACTAAATCATAAGGACTTTAAAATCAATAAAAAGGCGGAACCGAAAGTATCGACTCCGCTTTTAAAAATTACTTTTCCTTCTTAACAGCCTTAATAAATTCCCTAAATAGTGGATGGGCATTTGTAGGCCTAGATTTATATTCAGGATGGAAGTTTACCCCAATAAACCATGGATGATCCTTTAATTCTATCATCTCTACTAGTCTTTCATCTGGTGATAGGCCTGAAATAACTAGGCCATTATCAGTAAGTATCTTCCTATATTCATTATTTACTTCATATTTATGCCTATGTCTTTCGTAGATGATCTCATCATGATAAATTTCCCTGGCTAGGGTACCTTCTGCTATCTTACAAGGATAAAGGCCTAAGCGCATCTTACCATTTAAGGCTTCCACATCCTTTTGTTCAGGCATTAGATCTATAACAGGATATGGTGTATCAGGCTCCCACTCTGTACCATGGGCTCCCTCTAAGCCTATCACATTTCTGGCAAACTCTATAACTGCCAGTTGCATGCCCAGTGCAATTCCAAAGAATGGGATCTTATTCTCCCTAGCATACCTAATGGCTGAAATCTTTCCTTCTAGACCCCTCTTACCAAATCCACCTGGTACTAAGATTCCATCAACATCATGAAGGTATTCCTTACAATTTTCATCATTTAATTCCTCAGATTGAATCCACTTAATATCTACTTCAACCCCATTTTCTATACCGCCATGGGTCAAAGCTTCAGCCACAGAAAGATAGGCATCCTTCAATTCCACATATTTACCAACTAAACCTATCTTAACCTTCCCCTTAATATTGCGCATCTTTTCCAGTAAAGCATTCCAATGGCTTAGGTCTAGCTCACCACATTCTAGATTTAGGTGTTCAATTACCTTTTTAGCTAAACCCTGCTCTTCTAACATAATGGGTATCTCATAGATGGAATCTGCATCGAAGTTTTCAATTACATCTGAAGGATCTAAGTCGCAAAATAGAGCAATCTTTTCCTTTAATTCATCTGTTAGTGGCCTTTCCGTCCTACAGATTAGGATGTCAGGTTGGATTCCCAGTCCTCTCAATTCCTTAACGCTGTGCTGTGTAGGCTTAGTCTTTAGTTCATTACTCTTACTTAAATAAGGAACTAAAGTCATATGAACGTATATTACATTTTCCTTGCCTACATCATATTTAATCTGTCTTATGGCTTCTATGAAGGGTAGTGATTCTATATCCCCTACAGTACCTCCAATTTCCGTTATAACCACGTCTACTTCCATATCCTTGGAGGCCCTGATGATTCTTTCCTTAATCTCGTTGGTTATATGGGGTATGACTTGAATAGTACTACCATCATACATCCTTTTTCTTTCCTTATTTAATACAGACCAGTAAATCTTACCTGTGGTAACGCTACAGTTTTTATTTAAATTAACATCTATAAATCTCTCATAATGGCCTAAGTCTAAATCTGTAAGCGCGCCATCATCAGTAATGAATACTTCTCCGTGTTGATAAGGACTCATAGTACCCGGATCCACATTGATATAAGGGTCAAATTTTTGAATTGTAACCTTCAGCCCTCTAGATTTTAACAATTGACCTAAACTGGCTGCTGTAATTCCTTTTCCTAAAGACGAAACTACTCCACCTGTAACAAAAATATACTTAGTCGGCATTTCTTATCCTCCCCTAATTCCATTAACTATCTAATTTTATATTATTAAATACCCTATGTCAAATTTATTATCCAATAAAATAGCTTGGAAAATTTTTAATTGAAAATCCCTTAATATTTGTATTTAACAATAGTGTAACTATATTGTAATATTAAAATACATCCTAATATAGTATAATTGATTTTAAGATATGGAGAAAGGAGAGATTTAGGTTGAAGCGTATTATAGCAGCATTGTTACTATTTGTAATCCTTCTATCTGCCTTGGTACCAGTACTTGCTGCAGCTGAGCATGAAACTGACGGACAGATTTTAAAAGAATTAGGAATTTTAACGGGTAATGAAGATGGAAATCTAATGTTAGATGATAATTTTAAAAGGCAAGATATGGTGGTAATGATTTCCCGCCTTTACGGCAAGGAGGATGAGGCCAAATCATACAGCGGGACAAATACCTTTAAGGATTTAGGAAAAAGTCAAAGTTACTACATCCCCTATATAAACTGGGCTAGAGATAAGGGTTTGATTCAGGGTATGAGTAGTGATGAGTTTGGTTTTAATAGGTTTACCAGGGTACAGGAATTCCAGGTTGTCCTCCTAAGGGTCTTAGGTTACGGCGAATATGCTAGAGATTGGAACTCTGTTCCACTTTATGCTAAAACCCTTGGAATTATGGAAAAATTAGAAGACCTTGATCCTAATAAGAACTTAACTAGAGGCCAAATGGCTACCATGGTATTAAATGCCCTAGAGCTTAATATGAATAAAATGAATTTCCATACCCTGGCTGACGTATTAGGATTGGATATGTCAAAGTTTTTAAGGATAAGGCATGAATTAGCCATTGACGATAATACCATCGCCATCACTGGTAAGGCTAGGGGGGCAAAAAATTTAAGGCTACATGTTAGGCCTAGATCAAAGGTCAGCATAGGTGCTATCTTAAAAGATATAGCCCTAGATGATGAAGGTAACTTCCTAGTGGTGGTAGATAAGCTGCAAGAGGGTGATTATGAATACCGCTTCGAAAGCGACAATGGCAATACTGCCTTTAAACCCTTCTCCATTGAAAACGTTAAATTTGCATTGCTAGATGTTTATGCTGATAACCTTAAGGAGATCAATCTGGTCTTCACTAAAGCGGTAGATCGGAATACAGCAGCTGTTACCAACAACTATAGCACCTTAGAAGGATCCGTTAAGGAAGTTAGATTTGAAGATGAGGATAAAAGAATAGTCCTAGTCCTAAATGGCATGATGAAGCAGGAGGGTATAAATAAGATAAATGCCTGGATCAGGTCCTTTGACGGTGAATCTTTAGAGGTTTCAGATCTAGAATTTAAGGCAGCAGATCTAGAATATCCTACCATATTAGAAATTGTACAATTGGGAAATAAGGGCTTAAAGATAGTATTTTCGGAGCCTATTAAGGAAGCTTCAATAGATAATTTTCAAATAAATGGTAAAACCCCATCTGCTAAGGTCACCTTAAATAATAATGTGGCCATTTTGTCCTTTGAACCATCTTATACCTTAGGGGAAGGAAAACATAAGATTTCAACTACTGGCTTAATGGATTATGCCAACTATCCCTTAAGTCCTAGCCAAGTGGAATTTACAATTGCCAATGATACTAGAGCTCCTAAAGTAAAAAAGGTATTTGCAACTATAGATGAAGTCATTATAGAATTTGATGAAGATCTAGACCCTTCCACCGTAAGTAAGGATAATTTCTACTGGAAACTAGATACTAGTAAGAGGAAGCCCTATGGTGTAAGGGTAGATGGTAGTGTAGTAATACTAGACTTTTCCAACAACCGCCTAAATACTAACCAAGCTACCACCATCTATGTTGAGAAAATAGCGGATTATGCAGGTAATAAAGTTGAAATAACAGAAGTAGAAGTGACACCCCTTTTAGACACCAACCCACCTGAAGTAATAGATATAAGGGTGTCTGAGGATGGAACTAGCTTAGTGGTATACTTCAGCAAAGATGTATATGGAAATAATAAAAATAACTACACCATTAAAGATCAAGCTGGCAATACCATAGCAATCAAGGATATAAGGGGCAAGGGCAATGAATACGTATTAAATCTTGATACCAGCCTACCAGAAGGTATAAACACCATAACTATTGAAGGAATCAAGGATACTAGCCCCTTAAATAATAGCCTTAAAGCCTATACTAAGATTATAAAAGTAGAAGGAAAGCCTGAAATCACCTACTACTACGGATCAGGAAATAGGATAAAGGTTCAGTTCAGCAAA
>JAAYLY010000179.1 GCA_012521625.1 Tissierellia bacterium
CCAGCCTTTTTATGGATAGGTTGTAATTTAGTAGGCTCATAAAAATTATACTTATGATGCATATTAAAGTAATTGTCAATACCATCTTGTGTCTTAATTTCATCTGATGACCCCCAGTATCAAAGAAATAGTTACAAATTTTCAGTTAAATGAAGCATTATTATTCAATGCCATAAAATATATATCGTTTAAAAGGATAATTCTTTAAGTATAATTTAAGAATTAAGAAGCAATAAAAAAACACACCTGAAGTGTGTTTAAGATTATTTATTCTTTTGTTTCTTAGCCCTTTCCTCAGCTCTCACCTTTTCAATTCTATACTTCAATAGGTATACGATTAGGATTCCTGTATTGGCGGCTAATAGGGCATTTGAGCGGATGACGAAATTTTGCTTTAGACCATAATTTAAGATAAATTGCATCATAAATATAAAGGAGTTAAAGACGATTAAATCCCTAACTGGCCTTGGTAATCTTCTATAAAAGTTCATATAATCCCCCTCCTATATGAATTATAACATTTCTTTATTAAAGAATATAGAAAATTTAAAATGGAAGGCCAATTCCAATGAAGGTAATTAGAAGAAGGGTTAGAAGTATTTAGGTTTTCAATAAAGGGGTAAAAAGATTACAAAAAAGACCAGCCAGATGGTCTTTTAGTCTATATAATAGTAAAGGGTTAGCTATGTATAATTTATGTTAAGATAATATATGAAATATTGAGTTAGACTTATCAACTTAATTAATATTTTAAATTGTTCCCTCACCTATATATAGATTAATATATAATTTCTATTTGGTAACTAAAGTTACCGACTTTTTCTAGGCTTAGGGTTAAAATGGATTTAACTGAATCGGAGGAGGATTATGATGAATAAATACTTTAAGGTTACCGATAAGGTCTTTGACATAACGGAAAAGTATCCTGAAACTATAGATGTTTTTGCAGCCCATGGCTTTGCACAACTTAAGAATGATAAGATGCGCAGGTTAATGGGTAAGACTATTTCCCTGGAAATGGCCTGCAAGACTAAGAAGGTAAATTTAGACCTATTCGAAGAAAAATTAGTGGAAGCTATTGAGCAAGCTAGGATGACCGTAGATGGGAAAATGCTAAATGAGAAGAATATTAAGGGTGGAGATATAAAGATAGAGGGGATCCTACCATGTCCTGTCCAACTACCCTTAATGGAAAGCTTTGAAAAATGGTTAGATGAAAAGGACTTTGATTTTACCATTGATTATGATTTAAAGGTGGCCTCGGGGGGAGTAGATTGGCTTAAGGAAAGAATAATTAAAATTGAAGATGAGGAGGAGCTATCAGACCTCTTTATATCAGCCGGATTTGACCTATTCTTTGATAAAAGACTTATGGGTAAATTTAAATCTAAGGGAATATTTAAGGATTTAACTGCTTTTGATAAGTTAAATGAGGATTTCAGCAATGATGAAATAGATTTAAAGGATCCTAAAGGCCAATATTCCATCATCAGCGTAGTAGCAGCCGTATTCCTGGTCAATAAGGAGGAATTAGGAGATCGTAGGGCACCAGAGACTTGGAAAGACCTGTTTAAACCAGAATTTGAAGGGGAGGTAGCCCTTCCAGTAAGCGACTTTGACTTATTCAATGCAATTCTCTTGAACATCCATAAGAGATATGGAGAAGAGGGAGTAAGAAAACTGGGCAGAGCTTTTATGAATAATATGCATCCAGCTGAAATGGTTAAGTCCCATAGGAAGAAGGAAAAACCAACTGTAACCATAATGCCCTACTTCTTTACTAAGATGATTTCAGGTAACGGCCCAATGTTTCCAGTGTGGCCAAAGGATGGGGCCATCATTAGCCCAATCTTCCTACTAGCTAAGGAGTCTAAGAAGGATAAGATTAAGCCCTTTGTGGACTTCTTTGCCTCTAAGGAGGTTGGGGAAATCTTATCCCATAATGGTAAATTCCCATCCACCCATCCTGAAGTGGAAAACAACTTAAGTGAAGATCAAAAATTCATGTGGCTAGGTTGGGATTATATAAACAAGAATGACATAGGACAGTTATTAGTAGAAACGGAAAAGATTTTTTACGAAGGTACGAAGGAAGATTAACTTTCAATTGCAGCAGTAATTGAAAAGGAGGAATTAGATGAACTTGGTGATATTCTCTGGTCCGCCTTCTTCAGGTAAGACCAGTATTATTTTGAAGACCATAGAGGCCCTAAGGCAGAGGGAGATAGCCGTAGGGGTTGTTAAATTTGACTGTTTGAATACGGATGATGACATCTTGTATGAAAGGGCAGGAATACCAGTAAAAAAAGGCCTATCTGGTGCCCTTTGTCCAGACCACTTTTTTGCTTCTAACATAGAAGAGGTGGTCCAGTGGGGTAGGGAGCAGGGATTAGATATGTTAATTACGGAATCGGCAGGCCTATGTAATAGGTGCTCCCCCTATATAAAGGATATTAAGGGGGTATGTGTAATAGACAACCTGTCAGGTATTAATACCCCAAAGAAGATAGGTCCAATGCTAAAGGCGGCGGATATAGTAGTGATAACTAAAGGGGATATAGTATCCCAGGCTGAAAGGGAAGTATTTGCATCCAGGGTAAGCTCCGTAAACCCCAGGGCTGTGACTATGCACATAAATGGCCTAACAGGCCAGGGAGCCTATGAGCTAAGTACCCTATTGTATGATGAGGAAAATCATATAGACACGGTTCAGGGTATGGAACTAAGGTTTCCTATGCCTTCAGCCCTATGCTCCTACTGCCTAGGGGAAACTAGAATCGGAGAAGCCTATCAATTAGGTAATGTACGGAAGATGGATTTAGGTGATAAAGATGCATAAGTTGACCATAGCTGAAATAATAGAAAAATACCCCTTTGTTGAAGCTTTTTTTGAAGAGAACAAGCTGGATATAAGGGAACATGGCCATAGGACCTTTAAAGAGTACCTTGATACCTTTACTGAAGATGAGATTGAAGATTATGCAATAGATAAGGCCGCCCTATATGAAAATCTATTTGAATATATTAAGCAGATGAAGGACTTCTTAGGATTGGAAGAAGAGGAAGGAATAGAATCCTTGACCATCTTACCTGGCCATGATAAATCCAATAATCCAGAACAGTTTGAGGAACTGACCATAAGGAAGTCAGAAATTGTGTCCATTGTTGGACCTACTGGAGCTGGTAAGTCTAGATTGTTAGCCGACATCGAGTGGACGGCTCAAAATGACACGCCAACAGGAAGGACCATCCTCATCAATGGGGAGATACCAGATAAGAAGTGGAGGTTTTCTTCCAATAACAAACTGGTGGCCCAGCTGTCACAGAATATGAACTTCGTAATGGATCTAACAGTTAGGGAGTTCTTGGAACTTCATGCGGCTAGCAGGTTAGTTGAAGATGTGGAGGGAACCATAGGGAGGATTATCGATGCCGCCAATAACTTGGCCGGGGAAAAGTTTGATTTGGAGACTCCTGTGACCTCCCTCAGTGGTGGACAATCTAGGGCCTTGATGATAGCCGATACGGCCATTTTAAGCTCATCTCCAATAGTACTTATAGATGAGATTGAAAATGCGGGGATAGATAGGAGGAAGGCCTTAAATCTATTGGTAGATGAAGAGAAGATAGTATTAATAGCAACCCATGATCCTACTTTAGCTTTAATTGCAGATAAGAGGATCGTAATAAAAAATGGTGGAATTCATAAGATAATAGAAACTAGCAAGGAAGAGAAGGAAATCCTATCTAAGTTAGAGGAAATAGACAAATTTGTCTTAAGGATGAGGGAAGATTTAAGAAAGGGTAAGGAATTGTCAAATCATAATTGACAATGGATAATTACTTAAATTTGAAATGGAACTTAATCTAATAGGAGTTAAAGTAGCTATAAATAGCTAAAGGGTGTTATGAATATAGTAAATATTTAATTTTTAA
>JAAYLY010000180.1 GCA_012521625.1 Tissierellia bacterium
TAAAAAATCACGTAGAATTGAAATTGAATAGTTTACCAACCTCCTCACCGGCGAAATCGGGAATAGCTCTCGATTTCGCTTTTTTATTAGCTTTTTGTGGTATAATATGGTTAATTTACAAAAAAAGGAGGAATATTATGAAAAAGACATCTAGATTTGCACTAATAGTCATTCTACTATTATTCATCAGTATACCTGCTAGTGCGGAAGCATTTAAGGTTGAACAATTTAAGGATGTAAACAAGGACCACCAATATTATGAAGAAATACATAAGATGGCTGCCTTGGATATTTTAAAGGGTCAAGGTGGCTATTTTAAACCTGAGAATAACTTAACCAGAGCCCAGTTGGCTGTAATCCTAAATAGGTTAGATATAGATGCTTTGGAAAATAAGGAAGTAGAGATTTTAGATATAGAAGAAGACCAATGGTGGTATGAGGATGTAAAGGCTGTAGTAAACAAAGGCTTGATGAATCTAAGAGGGGGGAAATTTAACCCCAATATACCCGTAAGAGAAAAAGACTTAAGCTCACTGATAGAAAGGGGTACAAACCAGCTAGTTACAAGGGGGCAAATAGCTTACATATTAACTAATTACTTGGAAAGCATAGATGAGGAAATCCAAGAACTTAAGGTTGAAGTAATAGATTTAAAAAAAGAGGCTACTAAGGATGATATAAAGACTTTACTTGAAATTGATTATTTAGCAGGTGAAGTTACCATAGAGGAACTGGCCTCCTACCTAATGGAGGGTAAGGAACTAAGCTATGGTAATTATGAATACTATAGGAGTGAAATTGGGGTTAGTAATAGGAATGTCTTAAAGGCCTATAGCGAGGGCCTATTGGAAGAAGATATGCTGGAGGGAAGTGTAAGTCTAGGGGATCTATATAGGATAAGGGAAAATTTACAGTATCCCAAATATCCGGCTAGGCCGGAGTATAAGTTAATAAAGCAGGTGCCTATCCTAATGTACCACCAAATAGCTCCTCTGCCAGAAGGAGGTGCTTCCAGCCTATATATCCATCCTGATACCTTTATGGCCCAATTAGATGCCTTAAAAGAAAACGGTTACAACACCATTAGCATGGAGCAGCTTTACAATCATTGGAATAAAGGCTGGCCAATACCTGACAAGCCAATAATTTTAACCTTCGATGATGGTTATATGGCCCACTATACCATAGGACCTGAAGAATTGACTAGAAGGGGTATGACTGGAACCTTCTATTATATTACAAACCTTATTGGGGACAGGGGGCAGATTTTAAGGAAGATATATTTAGATGGGGTAGAAGTGGCAAGCCATACCATCCATCACGTAAAATCCACAGAACTGGATCTGGAGAGCTTAACCTATGAATACAAAGGGTCCAAGGAGGTTTTGGAAAGTTATATTGGGGATGAGGTAAGGCATTTTTCCTTCCCCCATGGAAAGTATAATGAGGATGCCATTTCTTTATTGGAGCAAATAGGATATAAGACGGCTACCACCACCAAGTATGGCATAGCCCATATGGACCAAGCTAATTATACCCTTCAGCGAATCTGGGTAGACTATAAGGATAGTCCGGAAAAATTATTAAATAAGATTAAATTTTAGAAAGAGTTAAGCTATGAGCTTAATTAGTAAAGGCTAGATTAGTTACGGCCATATGGCCACAAACCCTTCACAGTTTTTCCTTCCAAGTCTATGATTTCATCAGCAGGGTATTTGGCCATTTCTTCCCTACTGCCCACGGCTTTAATAATTCCATCCTCAATAAGCAAGGCTTCTTGGAAATTATTCTTTTCTATATAAATTTTTCCGTTAGTTAGGATCTTCCTCATACTCCAGCTCAAAAATAAATTTTCGTTAATTGAAATATATTTACAGGATACCATAAATCCAAGTTTAATAGTAATATTTAAGCAAGAATTCGACAGCTTTCACTTATGTGAAGAAAATTGAGTTTTTATGTTTTTTAAGGGTATAAAAAACAAAAGAGCAAATATTCTGACGCGGGGGGATTCTATGTATAAAATTGTCAATGATTTCCCAAATCAATTGATGCTGAAGGCTAAGGAGGGACCCTTCATTTCCCTATACCAACCTACCCATAGACAGAATCCAGAAAAGAGCCAGGACGTAATCCGATTTAAAAACCTAGTGAGACAGATGGAGGAGATGCTGGAGGAGACCTACCCTAGGAAGGAAATAGAGCCCATATTGGATATTTTCAACAGGCTTAGTGAGGATAAGGAGTTTTGGAAATTTACCTATGAAGGCTTAGGAATCTTATATGCAGAGGGACAAGCTATAATCTATAAGTTGAGAAGGTCCCTTAAGGAGTTGGTAGTGGTATCCCAAGAGAGCTTCTATATAAAGCCCTTAATTAGGAATTTCCAATCTGCAGACCGCTACCATGTATTAGGATTAAATAGAGAAGGTTTCACCATCTTCGAGGGAAATAGGTACGGCTTTGACGAGGTGGAACTAGGCCCCGATGTGCCTACCAACATTAAGGAAGTCTTAGGTGAAGATTATACCGATTCCTATATTACTGCTGGTTCCCAGGGCATCTTTCACGGTCACGGTAGCAGGAAGGAAGAGATTAAGAAGGATACGGAAAAATTCTTTAGGTTTGTGGACCGCTTTATGTTGGAAAACTTCTCCAAGAAGTATAGGCTGCCAGTAATCCTAGTGGCCTTGGGGGAATACCACACCCTATTTAGGAAAATCAGCCACAACCCATACCTCTTAGAGGAAGGCATCAGGATGAATTACGACATATTGACGGTGGATAGGCTCAAGGAGGCGGTATGGGAAATCATAGAGCCTATCTACTTAAATAAGACCAAGGAAGTAGTTACCAGGTTCCAAGAAGCCAGGGCTAGGTTTAACGGTTCCGATGACCTAGCTCAAATAGCAAGGGCCTGTGCAGAAAACAGGGTAGACACCATCATATTAGAAGCCGATAGGCTGATTCCCGGCAGGATCAAGCTGGAAAGTGGAACCATAGAGGAAGGGGACAAGGACCTACTACAATATGGAGACCTTTTAAATAATATGGCGGAGATAGTAATCAATAACGGAGGAAATGTGGTAATCCTACCTAAGGAAAGGATGCCTTCTGAAACGGGAGCGGCAGCCATATATAGATTCTAATATCCTCCCCAAAAGGATGGATAAAAGTGAATTTCAAGTAAATAGAAAGGCCCTATTAGAGCTATTTTCTCATGGGGCAAATCTTAGGGCCTTTATGGAGGAGCATGAATTAATAATCTATTCAGAGATAGAATCCCTGCCTGAAGAAAACCTTATAATTTTAGATTAATCCCTTGACCTTGACGTTACGTAATAGCCTATCCTATTAATTGGAGGTGGATTAATGGAATATACTATAAGCAAATTGGCTAAGATGTCTGGCATAAGCAGCCGTACCCTTAGGTATTATGATGAAATAGGCCTGCTTAAGCCTAAAAGGCTTAACCCAAATGGATACAGAATCTATGGAGAACTAGAGCTAAACCTCCTACAGCAAATCTTATTTTACAAGGAGTTAGGACTGGAATTAAATGAAATAAAGGACATTATCTACTCCCCCAGCTTCAACCTTGAAGAGGCTTTAGAGGAGCATTTAATTCATCTCCAAAGGGAAAAGGAAAGGATCGAATTATTAATCCAAAATGTTAATAAGACTATCCGATCATTGAAAGGAGAGGCTATTATGAAGGATACAGAAAAATTTGAAGGATTTAAAAAAGAGATGATTAAGAAGAACGAATTAGAGTATGGGGCAGAGGCAAGGGAAAAATACGGAGATGAGGCCGTAGATGCCTCAAATGCTAAATTGGCTAATGTAACTAAGGAAGAGTGGGAAAGCTTCCAAGAGCTAACAAGGGAATTAAACGAAAAGTTAAGGATAGCTACAAGGGAAGCCAGCCCAGGGGATGAACTAGCCCAGGAGGTATGTGAGCTACACCGTCAGTGGCTATGCTTCTTCTGGGAGGATGAAAACTATTCTAAGGAAGCCCACCTAGGCCTGGGTAGGATGTATGTAGAAGATGAAAGGTTTAAGAAATACTATGAGGATATAGCAGAAGGGGCAGCAGAATTCCTATATGAGGCCTTGAAGATTTATTGTAAATAAGCATCCGTTTTGGATGCTTTTTTTATATACATAAATTCATCTATATATGTTAATTTTTCTAAATATATATTCCACATATTTGATTAAGCATTGACTTAATTGAATAATTTGGTAAGATTTAATTAAGTGAGCACTTAATCAAGAAATTAGCTATTAAAATATTAAAGGAGATTAAGTAAGGTAATTTAAAGAAGATTAGGAGGGATAAAATGGATATGTTGTTGGTATTGAAGGCCTTGTCGGATAAAAATAGGTTTAAAATTTTAAATCTCTTATTAAGACATGACTACTGTGTAAGGGCCTTATCTAAAAAGCTGGGAATTTCCGAAGCAGCCGTATCCCAGCATCTGAAGGTATTAAGGAAGGCAGGCCTCTTGGTAGGGGAGAAGAAGGGATACTATATGCACTATAGGGTAAATGGGCAAGTTCTACTTAAGCTGGCAGCTATGCTGGAGGAGCTAGCTAGGATAGAGAGACAAGTTTAAGTAAACACAAAATGTAAATATAACTTTAGGTAGATACAAGTGTAGTAATGTAAATAAAAGTAAGTAAATACAAGTATGGTTATGTAAATACAGTATAGTTATGTAAAGTAAGTTAAGAAACATAAGTTGTTAAATCAAGGGAAAGGGGTTAGACCATGGCAATAGTCACTGTAAGAAATCTAAAGAAGGCCTATGGGGATTTTTATGCAGTAGATGGAATTTCCTTTGAAATAGAAGCTGGGGAGATCTTTGGCTTTCTGGGACCTAATGGAGCAGGTAAAACATCTACCATCAATATGTTAATAGGAATGTCTAGGCCAACAGAAGGAGAAATTATAATCGATGGCATCCGGTTAAAGGAGGATATTAAAAGGGCCCAAAGGATTATAGGGGTTGTGCCCGATGAAAGCAACCTATATGATGAGTTAAATGGATTTGAAAACCTATGTTTTTGTGCCTCCCTCTATGGCATTGGGAAGGGGGAGAGGGAAGAAAGGGCTAGGAAGCTCTTGAAGCTTTTTAAGCTGGAAGATGCAGCTGACCGCCCCTTTAGGGCATATTCCAAGGGGATGAAGAGGAGGCTTACTATTGCAGCTGCCATAATACATAATCCCAAGATATTATTTCTAGACGAACCTACCACCGGCATAGATGTGGAAAGTGCCAGGCAGATAAGGGATTTGTTACTAGCCTTAAGGAGGGAAGGTAAGACCATCTTCCTAACTACCCACTATCTGGAAGAGGCGGAGAGGATCTGCGATAGGATTGCTTTTATAGTAGGAGGGAAGATCGTAAAGATTAGTACCATGGATGAACTAATGAAGAATTCAGTACAAGGATATACTGTAAAACTATCCTTTGAGGCAGCTAAGAAAAGGCTAGAAGAAGTTAAGAATCATCTAGAAAGGAAATTTAATATGGATATTGATATAGAGGATGAGGATTCCTGTTTAATAAGAAGCAAGGAGGCCATTCCCTTATACCCCATATTGAAGGACCTAAATGATGAAGGTATAGCAGTCTTTGAAGCTAGGACTATCAAGCCTAGCTTAGAGGAAATCTTCTTAAGGATAACTGAAATAGAAGCCTCAGCTGGAAAGGTGGGAATGGATAGATGAGTACTGTGATTGCTTACTGGAATATATTGAGGAAGGATATTGAGAACTACTACCTAAAACCACCAAATATCAGTTGGGGAATTATATTTCCACTGTCTTGGACCCTGATGCAGCTGATTCGTTCTTCAGGCAATATTGAAATAATAGAACTTCTGCCAGGCCTGATGGCTATGAGCATCCTCTTTGGAACTACCTCCATGCTGGCGGTGACCATAACCTTCGAAAAAAGAGGCCGTTCCTTTGAAAGGCTGTTAATAGCACCTATTAGTATAGGCACTTTAGTTTGGGCTAAAATTTCTGGAGCCATAGTTTTCGGCATCATAAACGCCTTTGTGCCCCTTCTATTGGCAGCCTTACTGACCACTTTAGAGGGGATAAATTGGATAATGGTATTTATGGCCACCCTATTAATAGCAATTACATCGACCATGCTGGGCTTGATGATTGCCGTATCAGCCAAGGAGGTTTTCGAGGCCCAAACCATGTCCAACTTCTTTAGGTTTCCCATGTTATTTTTATGCGGCCTATTTATACCTCTAAGTCAGCTGCCTACAGTTTTAAGGCCTATATCCTATTTATTGCCCCTAACCTATGGAACGGACTTATTAAATGGGGCTATAAGGGGTAGTTCTATGCTGAATATCTATATAGATATCTTAATGCTAATTTTTTTCGCTATACTTTTATTCTACATCTGCCACAGAAATATAAACCGAAAGTGGATAAGGTAGAATTGTTATTAGTAGGGTAACAATATAATATAGCTAATGAATACAATATAGAAGAAAATAAATTTAATTTGACTTAATGTCTTACCCAATTTGTATGATGATATGTTGAAGATGATTTTATTTAAAATTATTGATAATTGTGGTAAAATAAATTATAATAGTTTTATTAATTATTTGGGAGAGTGATTGTTTTTGGATTCGGACGGTTTGTGGAAGGTTATAGTATTGATA
>JAAYLY010000181.1 GCA_012521625.1 Tissierellia bacterium
ACTATCCTTCCTAGGCTTGTTGTAGGATCCCCTCCTTCTATTACAGATAGGAGGTCTTGTAAATTTAGATACTTGTTAAGCCTAACCCCATTTAAAAGATTAATTAAAGCTATCCTTTCCTTCTCAAACCTTATTTTATATGCCTTATTTTTCTCCTCATTTAGGGTGAAGAATCCATTAAAGCTTTCCTCCAGTTCTACTTGGGAAAGTTTTATTAAATATTCCTTTAACTTCCCATCTATATCCTCAGCTCCCTCAACTAATAGGTATACCCCATAGGCAATTGATAGCCATTCTAATAGGTTTTCAACATTACCGGAGAAATATAATAGATTCTTAATAAGCTCTTCCTCTATGATCTTAAAGTCCCCATTTGCAACTATAAGTGGAATTAAGCGGGTATAGAAGTCTTCATCATAATAGCTAAAGTATTGCTTTCTATCCCTCTCCTTAATAAGGTTAAGGAGAGAAATATTCTCTCCTATGCAATATCCTTCCCATAGCTTTAATTCCTCTTTGAACCTCTTATAGTCTATCCTATTGGCTACCTCTTCCTCCTGGGGAAGGAGGGATTTAATAGTCAAGATGGTTAGCTGAGAAATATAGCTATTCCCTTTATTTAGGTTAATGTCCTCAATAAAAATACTAGGGATTAATTTTTCTACATCTATCCTCATCTTAATCCCCTACATCTTATTTGGTGCTTCAATGCCTAATAATCCTAAACCTATCTTGATAGTATTCTTAACCATATAGGTAAGCATTAGTCTAGCCTTTTTTAGCTCTTCATCCTCTACGATGATTTGAGAGCTATTATAGAACTTATTAAAGGCCTTGGCTATTTCCACTACCTGCCTTGTAATATAGAAGGGCTCATACTTTTCCATTGCATCGATTACAACCTTTGGAAAATCATAGATTAGCCTAATAATGTTAATTTCATCTTCAGATAGTAGCAAGCCATAGTCCACATCATCTGCTATATTAAAGCTTCCTCTCTCCAGCAATGAGTTAGCCCTAGCATGGGTATATTGTACGTAAGGTCCAGTCTCACCCTCAAAGCTTAATACCTTATCCCAGGAGAACACATAATCCTTAATCCTTTGGTTGAATAGCTCCTGGAAGACTACAGCGCCAATTCCAACCTGCTTAGCCACTTCTTCCTTATTTTCCAGATCTGGGTTTCTTTCCTCCATGATTTCCATTATTCCAGCTACAGCCTTCTTTAGGACATCTTCTAAGAATACCACCCTACCCTTTCTTGTAGACAGGGTACCATCTTCAAGGCTTACCATGCCAAAGGGTACATGGATACAATCCTTGGCCCATTCATAACCCATCAATTCCAGTACCTTAAACCATTGCTTGAAGTGTAGATTCTGTTGTGAAGCCACCACATAGATGTTCTTATAGAAGTCATAGTGCTCTTTTCTGTAGATGGCCGCAGCAATATCCCTAGTTATATATAGGGTGGAGCCGTCACTTTTTTGAATTAAGGCTGGAGGCATATCGTATTCCTCTAAGTCTACAATATAAGCTCCCTCTGATTCCTTTAGTAAGTCCTTTTCCTTTAGCTCTTCTATTACCCTAGGCATCTTGTCGGAGTAGAAGCTTTCACCAGCATAGGAATCAAATTTTATATTTAACATATCATAGACCTTGTTGAACTCCTTTAGGCTTATTTCCCTAATCCACTCCCAAAGGGCGTAGGCTTCCTCATTATTATTTTCTAATTCCTTAAACCAGTATCTAGCCTCATCACGTAGGGATTCATCTTCGTCTGCTTCCTTGTTAAATCTAACATACAGCTTTAATAACTCATTGATAGGATCCTGCTCGATAACTTCCCTATCTCCCCACTTCTTATAGGCTGAAATAAGCATACCGAATTGGGTACCATAATCCCCAAGGTGATTTATGGCGATGGTGTTAAAACCTAAAAACTTATATATCTTATATAGGGCATTTCCAATTACAGTAGTCCTAATATGGCCAATGTGGAAGGGTTTTGCAATATTAGGAGATGAGTATTCTACGATTACTGTCCTACCCTGGCCTACATCAGTAGCTCCATAATTGTCAGCCTTTGCCCTTACTTCTTCAACTACGGTTTCTACTAACTTAGCCCTGTTGATAAAGAAGTTAACATAAGGACCCTTGTTTTCTATCTTTTCAAAGTATTCATTTTGGCCTAGCTTCCCCACTAGCTCCTCAGCTATTATATTAGGGGCCTTTCTAAAGACCTTACTCAACCTAAATACTGGAAAGGCATAATCCCCTAAATCATAGGATGGGGGGATTTCGATTAAAGCTGATATCTCTTCCCTAGATAAAGCATCTATTTCTTCCTGAAGTAAATCGATAACTTTTACCTTAAAATCTAACATTTCTACCTCCTGATTATCCTTTGTTGAAATTATTTTAATTCTAATACTGTTACTCCCATACCGCCTTCTTCGTACTTACCTAGCCTATGGGATTTAACCAGCTTATGTCTTTTGAAATAGTCCTGGAGACCCTTCCTTAAAGCTCCAGTACCCTTTCCGTGTATAATATAAACCTCTTTTAAGCCAGCCATATAGGAATCGTCGATATACTTCTCCAATTCCATAATAGCCTCCTCTATATTCATACCCCTTAGGTCGATTTCATTTTTAATTGTCTTGGCCTTAGAACTGATATAGGATTTAGTCCTCTCCACTATTCTTTCTTCACCTTCAGAGCTTGCCCTTCTTAAACTACTGATATGGACGTTGACCTTCATTATACCAACCTGTACCGTCAAATTCCCTTCCTCATCGGGTAAAGTTAGGACCTGACCTTTTTGATTTAAGCTAAGGACCTCTACCGTTTCCCCTACCTTTAGGTTCTTTGGTGGTTTGTTGGACTTTACATTTAGGATATCTTCTGAAAGAGATCTATCTAAATCATCTAATTTAGAGGACAACATCCCCCTAGCCTCTTGGATCCTCCTAGTCTTCTCCCTTTCCACCTCTTGAGAGATCTCTTTTAACTCCGATATAATCAATTCAGCCTCTAACTTCGCCTCTCTCAATAGGTCCCTGGCTTCTTCCTTGGCCTTTTGAATTATATCCTCCCTCATAGATTTGGTCTTTTCTTTTTCAGCCCTAAGTTCTTCCCTTAGCTTATCTAGCTCAGCTTTTAAACTTTCAGCCTCTTGTCGGTTTCGTTCCGTCGCCTTTCTATCTCGCTCTATGGCCTGGAGGACGTCTTCAAATTCTATATCTTCTTTTGAAACTAGCTCCCTTGCATAATCTATTATATAATCCTGAAGGCCTAGGCGTCTAGAGATTTCAAAGGCGTTGGATTTACCCGGCAAGCCAATCAATAGCCTGTAGGTAGGTCTAAGGGTTTCTACATCGAATTCCACAGATGCATTTCTTACACCCTCTGTAGTTAAGGCATAAACCTTCAATTGACTATAGTGGGTTGTGGCAATGGTCCTAACCTCCATCTTTAACAGATGGTCTAATATGGCCATGGCCAAAGCTGCCCCTTCCGTTGGATCGGTACCAGCTCCCAACTCGTCGAATAGGACCAAACTATTGTGGCTAACCTGATTTAAAATATCTACTATGTTAACCATATGGGAAGAAAAGGTTGATAAGCTCTGTTCTATGCTCTGCTCATCCCCTATATCTGCAAAGACCTGGTCAAAAACTGCCATTTCCGAATTATGGTCTGCAGGGATATGGAGGCCTGATTGGGCCATAAGGGTCAATAGGCCTACCGTCTTCAAAGTAACAGTTTTACCACCTGTATTAGGCCCTGTAATAACTAGGGTAGTAAATTCATCCCCCAGGTATACATCTATAGGTACTACAGTTTTCGGATCTAATAGGGGGTGCCTGGCCTTCTTAATATTGATATAGCCACTTTTGTTTAAAATGGGCTTGGTAGCTCTCATCTCTAGGGCCAGTTTTCCCTTTGCAAAAATAAAATCCAGCTGAGTTAGTATCCCTTGGTTGCTTATGATTCCTTCCCCTTCTTCCGCTACTAAGGCTGAAAGCTCAGCTAGAATCCTTTCAATTTCTTCCCTTTCCTTGATTTCCAACTCCCTCAACTGATTATTTAATTCCACCACAGCCATAGGCTCAATAAAGACCGTTGCACCGCTGGAACTTATATCGTGTACTATCCCTGGAATATTGCCGCGGTTTTCCTGCTTTACTGGGATTACATACCTTCCTTCCCTGATAGTTACGATGCTATCTTGCAAAAACTTTCGGTTTGCTGGGGAGTTAATGATGGAGTTTAATTTATCCTTTATAGCCTCATTATTCCTATTTATCTGCCGCCTAATGTTCCTTAAGGCTGGGCTGGCATTATCGGAAATTTCATTTTCATTGATTATAGCCTTGTTTATTTCATCTTCTATATCCTTGAATACCCTTAACCCCCTAATTAAACCCTCCAGGGTAGGGAAATTTGGTGATTTGTCGGATTTAATCTCCTTCATAAAATTTTTTAGTTTTCTTGCTACCCTTAAAGAATCCGATATCTTTAAGAGGGCAGCTGGAGTTAGACTTCCGCCCATCTGGGCTCTTTTTATATCAGGCCTTACATTGTTAATGCCGTAAAGGGGGGGATTGCCCCTTTGTACGAGGAGGGTTAATGCCTCATCTGTCTCTTCCAATAGGGAGTTTATTTTATCAAAATCTGTACTTGGTTTAAGCTTTTTTATAAGCTCCTTACCTAAGTGGGATTCGGCCTTTTCCAATAATAATTCTATTATCTTATTATATTCCAAAACCTTTAAGGTTTTTTCATTCAACTGCTTCACCTCTTTATAGTACACCTCTAAAATAATGTCCTTTAGTTATATTAGTGCGTATTTTAAAGTTATCTATAAACTTCTTAACTTCCCCTTCATCTATCTTTGAATGTAAATAGTCGTAATAGGTGGTTTGAATCTGTCTGATAGCTTCCTCTTCTTGAGTAAAGTCAAGTCTTAAGCTTTTAACACCAGCTTCTACTATGGATTTTAAGCTATCTAACACCATTATTGGAACCGAGTTATAGATGGTGGTGCTACCATCATTCCTCTCCATGTAGAAGTTTATCCCCATCCTGTCCTTTAAGCCATAACCCTTTGCAAAATTACAAGTCTCACAAGCCCTATCGTCCTTACACCCCTTTACCAGGGCCATAGGGCAGGTTTTCATTATCATAAGGGGTAAATAGCCGTAGACAATAGCCTCTATATTTTCCTTATACTTTAAATTTTTTATCTGCTCCAGGTTTAACTCTGGAGAGAGGGTTAAGCTCTTCAATCCTAGGGAATTAAAATACCTTAGGGCAAAGCTATTGAAGATATTTAAACCTATATCTCCATGTATATTCAAATGGAAGTTTTCCCTGAAAAATTCCAGGCTACCTAAGTTAGAAACAGAGACTCCATCGATCTTATCTTCAAATTGGCTAATTACAGCCTTTAACCTTTCTAAGTCAGAACTATATAGGATCTTGTCCGTCCATATATATACTTCCTTATTCCTGGCCTTTAGGTCATAGATGATGTCCTCTATCCCATGATAAAAACCTAAATAAAGCCTATCTAGTTTGTCCTTATCCAGTTGCTCATACTGGGACCTATTTTTCACCAGAATACCAAGCTTCCTATCCTCATCCTTAATATCCTCTTTAATATTTAAGCTAAAATAGCTAGCTTTCCTTCTATTAAAGTCTTCCTCATCTATTTTCCTCTTGTTGTAATTGGCCACCAGCTCATTTAACTTTGCAACGGCCCCCCGCCTTAGGTTATTTAAGGCACTTATAGCTAAATAGGCCCCATCTTCAAGCTCTATATCTATTTTAGCTAGATAATAGTTAGTATCTCCCAGTTTTGAAAGCTGCTTAATTATCTTTTCCTTATCTAACTCTACCCTCTGGCCCTCCTCAACTAGGATGTCAAGGCTGTAAGCTACTTGGTAGTCACCAGATTTTAATTCTATATAAGGCCTTTGACCAATCCTTATTTCCACCTTCATATCTAGAGGATAGGTCTTCTTATTATCTTCATAGGAGGACCTAGCCCTTACAAGCAGCTCTTCACTGGAAGTCTTATAAACTAGGGAGTCCTTCTTTATCCTGCCTACCCTATATAATTGAAGAAGACTTCCTTTTTTACCGTCTACCGGGGACTTGATTCCCTTGTAACCGCCCTTTTCCAAAGCTAATTCAATTCCATCGCCCTTATTTAAATCTTCCTCTAACTTAATATAGACCTTATTCTTATCTATATCTACAACTTTTCCTATAAGTATACCCCTGTTATCAGGCCTATCATAGGAAATAAAGCTCCTTCCAAAATCCCCCAACATTATACCCTTGGTAAATTGTCTATTAAAGATTTGGGAAATATCAATCCTATCCCTATTATTTATAGCCTTGATACCTTCATCTAGGGCCTTCCTATACTTGCTAACAATTGTAGCTACATATTCAGGCCTTTTCATCCTTCCTTCTACTTTTAAGGAAGTTATACCACTTTGAATTAGCTCTTCTAAATGATCCATGGTGTTTAAATCCCTAGGGCTTAGGAGGTATTTCTTATCCCAATTGGGCATAATCCTCCCATTCCTATCTACTATGGAATACTGCATCCTACAGGGCTGGGCACACCTTCCCCTATTACCGCTTCTTCCACCTAATAGGGAGCTCATCAAACACTGGCCTGAATAAGAGATACATAGGGCTCCGTGAACGAAGCTTTCAAGCTCTAGCTTGGTATTATCCTTAATCTTCCTGATCTCCTCCAGGGGGGTTTCCCTGGCCAGTACTACACGGCTAAAGCCCATCTTTTCAAGATGTTTTGCACCATAGAGGTTATTTATGGTCATCTGGGTACTGGCATGGATATTTAAATCAGGGAAGATCTTTCGTACAAGAGAGGCTAGGCCTATGTCTTGTACAATTATACCATCTACATCTATTTCATAGAGAAACCTAATATAGTCTATGGCTTCCTCCAACTCCCTATCATCCAAGAGAATATTTACAGTCACATATACCCTAGTGTGGTTTAAATGGGCATATTTAATAGCCTCCTCTAATTCCTTTGGACCAAAGTTGGAGGCATACTGCCTTGCATTAAAAACTTTTCCACCTAAATATACAGCATCTGCACCGTTTTGAACTGCCGCATATAGGGCTTCCATACTACCAACAGGTGCTAATAATTCTGCCTTTTCTCTCACCAATTATATTCCTTCCTTCTCAAGATCACTAGTCTCTTCCTCTAGTAATCTAATATATTCCGCCAGTTCCTTCTTAGTCTCTATTAATTCGATTTGGCTGTTGAAGACCTTATCCTGGAGTAGTTGCATCTGCTCCTTGTATTCTTGGATCTCCTCATCTTTAAATGCAACCATCTCCTTAAGCTCTTCTACCTGCTTTATCAGCTCATCCCTCTCCTTATTAAGGGTGCTTAAGCTCTCTTTATACTCCTGGGAGGCTTCCTCTAAACTTAGAATTTCCTCCTTAGCTTTCTGTAATTCCTTATAGACCTTATTATATTTCTCAAGAGGATCTTTAGTCCTATCCTTTAGTTCATCTAATTCTTCCTTTACCTTATAAAGTTCATCTGCTATATGTAAAGCAGCCAGGGTAGCCGCCATGGTCTGACTAAGTTTATCATTCTTTGCCGCTAGGCTTCTTATTTTTTTATCTACAAAATAGGCTAAATCCCTAATATATTCCTCATTTTCAGGTCCGATAATAGTAAAGTTACGACCATCTATTATTACTTCCACCCGATTCATATCCGTCATAACTCCATCCCCCCCACATAATTATACCTATATTATACTATATTTGATTAATAGAATCTTATTTATTTTACCCAACTAATAATAGGAGTAGAAAAATTCTACTCCTAGCTTCTTAATTTTCCATCTAATTTCTCTTCTAAGTCCTTGATAACGGCCTTTTGAATCTCATTTATTTCCTCGTCAGTAAGAGTCCTCTCATAGGACCTGTAGGTAATGGAGAAGGCAATGCTCTTCTTGCCTGCTGGAATCTGGTCGCCTTTGTAGATATCAAAGATTTCTACAGATTCAACTAAGTCCTTGCCATGTTCTAATACTATATTTTTAATATCCCCAAATAGTATATCCTCATCCACTATAATGGCTATATCCCTAACCATAGCAGGATACTTAGGTAATGGCCTGTATCTTATATCGAAGTTAGCCAACTGAACTATTAAGTCAAAATTTAGTTGTGCAATATATACTCTAGCCTTAATATCATAGTTTTCACAGACATCGGGATGGATTTCTCCTAAAATACCAAGTTCACGTCCATCTACCAATAGCCTTGCTGTTCTACCTGGGTGGAAGGTAGGGCTATTTTCTTCCCTTTTATATTCTAAATCTCTAATACCTAGCCTAGCTAATAGGACCTCTATTGTCTCCTTTAGGAAATAGAAGTCATCATCACCATAGAAGCCTATGGATAAGACCTTTTCTTCCTTAGGTAAATTATCTTTAGATTCTATTGATGGTTTAAAGCTATTACCTATCTCAAAGGCATATACACTTTCTACTCCCCTGTTGTAGTTCCTAGCAAGCAGCTCCAGCATAGTAGGAACTAGGGTAGTCCTCATGACGCTGTAATCTTCTCCTAAAGGATTTATCAGTTTTATATAATCCCTTAACTTGCTATCCTTAGGTAGGTTGATCTTGTCATAGGCCTTAGGGCTAATAAAGGAATAGGTCATAACTTCATTATAACCAAGTCCTAGTAAGATTCTTATAACCTTCTCTTGCAAGACCTTATCATAGGGCTTTTCTCCCCTTGTTAAAATACCTGCTAAGGGTTTACTTTCTATATTATGGAAGCCATATAATCTTCCAATTTCTTCTATTAGATCAGCTTCAATTTCTAAGTCCAATCTATAGCTTGGTATAGTGCTGTAGATTAAACCATCTTCAAGATGGGATTTTATACCTAGGGAGTTTAGGTAATTTAGCATCTTATCTACTTCTAATTCCACTCCCAGTAGTTTATTTACCCTTTCAGGCCTTAAGGTGATTGTCCTTTCTTCCCTCTTTTTATCATATATGTCTATATGGGAGCCAACTACTACACCAGCACCTAGCATTTCAACTAATTGGCAACACCTATCTACAGCAAGCTTTGCCAGGTTTGGATCGATTCCCTTTTCAAACCTACTGGAAGCTTCTGAACGCAGGCCAAATTTTTTAGAAGTAAGCCTTATACTCTTAGGATTAAAGTTAGCCCCTTCAAATAAAACGGCAGTAGTCTCTTCAGTTATTTCTGAATCTAAGCCTCCCATGACCCCTGCTATACCTACTGGATTATTCTTGTCAGCTATAATCAGGTCATTCTCATCTAACTTTCTTTCTACCCCGTCTAGGGTAACTAGCCTTTCACCCTCCCTGGCCTGTCTGACTATAATTTGACTACCTTCCAATTTAGATACGTCGAAGGCATGAAGTGGTTGGCCATATTCTAACATGACGTAGTTAGTAATATCTACTATATTGTTAATAGGCCTCATACCAGCTTCCATTAGCTTCTTCTGCATCCAAAGGGGTGATTCCTCTATCTTAACATCCTTTATGACTTTAGCGTAGTACCTATTACAATTTTCACTTTCTATCTTAATACCTTCCAGGTATTGGAAAATATTGCCTTCCTCATTTTCTATCCTTATTTCAGGCTCCCTTAAGGGAACATTAAAGGTTGCTGCTGCCTCCCTGGCCATACCTAGGATGCTTAAGCAGTCTGGCCTATTGGGTGTAATCTCCAACTCTATAATTTCGTTATCAAGGCCTAGGGCTTCTACAACATCTGTTCCTAACTCATATTCCTCACTAAATATAAAAATACCATCCCTAAACTCCTTGCTGATAACATTGTCGCTAAATCCTAATTCCTTTAGGGAGCACAGCATTCCATTTGACTCTACGCCCCTTAATTTAGACCTTTTAATTTTTAAGCCACCAGGCAGCTTAGCTCCAACTAGGGCAACTGGAACCAGATCTCCCTCTTTAATGTTATTTGCTCCCGTAACTATATCTAAGACTTCCTTACCGATATCAACTTTACAAACCACCAATTTATCAGCATTAGGATGTTTTTCAATTTCCATAATCCTACCAACGACTACATTATTAACACCCTTATTTAAGGAAAAGATTGATTCAACATGGGAACCTGATAATGTAAGTCCATCGGCCAATTCTTTTCCAGTTAATTCCGTATCCACATAATCCTTCAACCATTCAACTGGTAATAGCATCTAATTACCTCCTAACTAAAATTGTTCTAAAAATCTATTGTCGTTTTCAAATAGTAAGCGTATATCGTTGATTCCGTATTTTACCATGGTAATCCTATCAATTCCCATGCCGAAGGCAAAGCCAGTATATTTTTCTGGATCGATTCCACAATTTTCTAAAACCTTAGGATGGACCATACCGCAACCTAACAACTCCATACTCCAGCCAGTATAGTTACATGCTGGACAGCCTTCTCCCTTACACTTAAAGCAGGATACATCCACTTCCGCACTAGGCTCTGTAAATGGGAAATGGTGTGGCCTATACCTGGTCTTCATATCCTTGCCGAATAATTCCTTAATAAAGATATCTAAAGTGTGGATTAAATTTGCCATGGAAATATTTTCATCTACAACTAGACCTTCCAACTGATGAAACATAGGTGAATGGGTATCATCCACATCATCGAACCTAAAGGTCCTACCTGCAGATACCATCCTCAAGGGAGCACCAAACTCCTTCATGGCCCTAATTTGGACAGGTGAAGTATGGGTCCTTAATAGGGTATCTTCAGTTATATAAAAGGTGTCCGATAGGTCCCTTGAGGGATGGTTTTCAGGAGTATTTAAGGCATCGAAGTTATTATATACCGTTTCAATTTCAGGTCCTAAGATTACCTTAAAGCCCATGCTGACGAATAGGTCTTCCAACTCATCTATGGTCCTTAATAGGGGATGCCTGTGTCCCAATCTAGTCTTCTTAGTGGATATGGTAATATCGATTTTTTCTTCCTTTAATTTGGCTAATTTGGCCTCATTTCTTAA
>JAAYLY010000024.1 GCA_012521625.1 Tissierellia bacterium
ACCTTAAAAATTCCCATAATCCTCCGATATAAGTATAATGATTGCAATCTTGTAATGGTAATATTTCATAACAGCATTATTTATTAATATAAAGTCAGGAGGTTATTATGGAAAAATCGGAAGGGAAAAAATTCACACTAAAGGAAGCAGGTATATTTAAAAAATTTAATATTGAAAAGCTTATGAAGCTAAAGAAATCCAATTGGCCTAATAAACCAAATAAGTCTAATAAGCCTAACCAAATTCTAAAAAAATTAAAATTAGATAGAATTAATTTTCAAAGTATTAAGTCTAAGCTGGTAATCTCCTTTATGATCTTGATTATTTTAAGTTCGGCAGTCTTCGGCGTCTTATCCTACAATAAATCCAGCGACTATCTCACAGAACAACTGGAAGGCTCCATCTATTCCCTGGCCTATGAAGGGGCTAAGAATACTAAAAATATTATCAATACCTCGGTCGAGGTATTGGAGGCCTTGGCCAACAGGGATGATATTGAAACTATGGATTGGACCATCCAAAGGCATGTATTAAGCGACGTTATTTCAGAAACGGAATTCGATGATATTTCAGTGGTAGACATGGATGGAACTGCCTACTATATCAATAGGTTATCAACCCAAGTGGGAGATCAGGACTATGTGAAGAGGGCCTTTAATGGTGAAACTACGGTGGAATTTACCGTAGATGAGCGTACCAATTTCGTAAGGCTAATATTTTCAACCCCGATTAGGGTAGATGGGGAAGTAGTAGGGGTCCTTATGGGCTTTAAGGATGGAAATGCCCTAAGCCTTATAGCTAGGGATATTGGTGTCAACACATCAGGCTACGGCTATATAATCAACAAGGAAGGTGCCGTCTTAGGACACCCACAGCAAAAATATGTATATGTTCAATTAAACCCAATTAAGGAAGCAGAATTAAATAAAAAATTTGCATCCCTAGCTGAATTTATTAAGGAAGTTACAAGCAATAATAATGGAACAGGTAGCTACGAATTTGAAGGAAGTGAGCACTTTGCAGGTTATTCAGCCATAGAGGGTACCGACTGGTCCTTCATCTTTACCATCGATAAGGACGAGCTACTATCACCCTTAGCTTCTCTAAGGGGCGAGATTTTAAGGACTGCCCTAATAGTTTTACTATTAAGCGTAGTTGTAGTTTATATACTAGGCCATCAGATAACTAGCCCAATTAAGGGCCTGGTAGAGGGCTCTAATAGATTAGGAAACCTAGATATTTCCTTCCAAGTTCCAGATACCCTACTAAGGAGGAAGGATGAAATGGGTGAGCTGGCTAGGGCCTGCCAGGAGCTGATTACTAACTTAAGGGAGGTTATCCAGAAGGTAGATTTCTTCTCAAGCCGCTTAGCCACTTCCTCTAACGACTTAAATGAGGCAGCTAACATATCTGCCATGACTGCAGAAGAGGTAACTAAGACCATGGAGGAAATCGCTAGAGGGGCAGGTGAGCAGGCTCAAGATACGGAAGAAGGGGCAAGTAAGGCCAATGCCCTAGATGATGTCTTAGAAAAGAGCAAGAAATACCTGAAGGCCCTAAATACATCCTTTGGCAGGATCAGCAGGATAGTAGAGGAGGGCCTGCTGGATGTGGATGAGCTATCTGAGGTAAACGAGGAAAGCTCCAGGGCTATAGAAGAGATCCATCAGGTTATCTTGAAAACCGATGAAAGCTCCAATGAAATCGGTGAAGCCAGCAAGCTGATAGCAGCCATAGCCAAGCAGACCAACCTCCTAGCCTTAAATGCAGCCATAGAGGCAGCCAGGGCAGGAGAGGCAGGAAGGGGCTTTGCAGTAGTGGCTGAAGAAGTAAGGAAGCTGGCTGAAGAGTCTGCCAAGGCTACGGAAACCATTGACAACATAATAAAGGAATTACAGGGCAACTCCCAAAATGCAGTAGCTACCATGGAAAGGGTTATAGATATATCCAAGGAGCAGGAGGAAAAGGTTCAGGAGAATAAGAAGCGCTATGAAATCGTCAGCAGGTCTGTCAACAACAGCTTTAGAATTACCGGCAAGATAAACTCCACTGGTAAGGAAATAGAGGAAATGAAGGAAATGATCCTAAACACCCTTCAAAATCTAACGGCCATAGCAGAGGAAAACTCAGCCTCAACGGAAGAGGTTACAGCCTCCATGGAAGAGCAAACTGCCTCCATCCAGCAGATTGCTGCTGCCAGCGAAGACCTAGACAGGCTAGCTCAGGATTTAAGGGAAACTATGGCTAGGTTTAAAATATAAGGGCTTTCCTAGTCCTTATATTTTTAGCTAAAAAGGGCAATATTAAAGCTAGTGACTAAAATATGAGGTGAAGAAGATGAATATAACCATCATCGGAGCTGGTAACTCTGGTTTGGCCATGGCAGCCCACTTAGGTTATGAGGGACACAGGGTCACCCTTTGGAATAGGTCAAGGTCTACGGTGGAGAAGCTGCTTAAAACCCATACCGTCTACCTAGAGGGGGTAATAGAGGGTGAAGTTAAGCTAGATTTGGTAACTACCGATATGAAAGAAGCCTTAAGGGATCCGGACCTAATCCTAATTACTACCCCAGCCAATTCCCACAAGCAAGTAGCTAAGAGTATTGCCCAAAATTTAAGGAAGGAGACTACCATAATCCTACACCCTGGTAGGACCTTTGGAGCCTTGGAGTTTAAAAGGGTCTTTGAGGAATATAACCAGCTGAAACAAACCATAGCGGAAACCCAAACTATCATCTATACCTGTAGGAAGGTCAGTGAGGATAAAGTAAATATCCTCTCCTTTAAGTCTGACGTACTTATATCCACCTTTGATGCAGATAGGAATCCGGAGATCATCTCCAGCTTACCTAAGTGTATTCAGAAATACTATAAGCCGGCCAAATCCCTGGTGGAGACCTCCATCGGCAATGTGGGTATGATTCTCCATGTAGCCCCCCTACTTTTAAATACAGGCTGGGCTGAAAATGAAGACACTAAGTATAGGCACTATTATGATGGCATTACACCAACTATAGCCGCCTTTATTGAAAAGATAGATGAAGAGAGGGTCCTGGTTTCAGAAGCCCTAGGCCATAGGGTGGAGACAACCTTAGAATGGATGAAGAGGACCTACCAGCTGGAGGGGGATACCCTATATGAGTGCATCCAAAACAATGAGGCCTATAAATTCATAGATGCTCCCACCAGCCTTAAGCATAGGTATATCTTTGAAGACGTCCCCTGCGGCTTAGTTCCGGTGGAGTCGGTAGGACTTAGGATGGGACTAAATATGAGCTATACAACCCTGACCATAGACCTGGCCTGTAAATTGCTAAATACTGACTTTAGGGCCATTGGTAGGATATAATTAAATATTCTAAATTAAAAAATATTTACTAGTAATCTATCAAATATTTGATATAATGGAATATATTGGGTATTTGTATACTATATAAAAAGAGGGGATAGGATGAAAAGAAGATTTAGTATATTACTCATAGCAATACTTTTAATGACCACAATCCTAAGCAGCTTCTCCCTAGCCATATCTGATAAAGCCTTGGAGGTGGCTTTAGAAATCTTCGTCCAGCTGGATGAAGACACTAAGGAATTCGGTGTTAGCTTACTAAGGAGTTATCTAAGAGGAGATAGGGGAATCGACGACTTAAAAAACGACTTACCTATCTTATTAAGTAGCGACCAGGTTAAAAAGCTAGAATCACTAGGTTATAGTTTAGATGACGTTAGGTCAGAACTAGATAGATTAAAATCCTGGAGTCAAAGTGAAAGGGATCAATTGATCAACTACATAGAAGAGGGAGACACAGCTGGTATTAAAAAACTAGTTAAATCTGCAGGCAAATCAACCTCACCTGGTACTGGAGGAGGAAGCCCTGGTCCAGTAGGGGGAGGGGACTTACCTGCAGAGGGGAATAATGAATTAGAAAAAGAAGAACCACTAGAGGTTTTATTTACCGATATTAAAGGTCATAAACATGAAGAAGCCATTTATTATCTAGCCCAAAGGGGTATTATTAAGGGTAAGAACGAAAAAATCTACGACCCAGATGGAAAGTTGACCCGGGCAGAATATATGGCACTAATCGACAGGGTATTGGAGTTAAAACCAACGGAGGAGGCATTACCCTTTGAGGATGTAAGCCCAGACAGTTGGTACTATGAATATATTAAGGCTGCCTACGATAATAAGATTATAAATGGCACAAGCAAAACTAGCTTTGAACCTGATAATAAGGTGACAAGGGAGCAGATGGTTGCCATAGTTATGAGGATATTAAGGAGTAAGGATATTATCTACCATTTAGAAAGGCTCAATAGGGATATTATGATGTATGAAGATGCAGAAGAAGTATCCAATTGGGCAGCTGGAGATATGTTCGATGCTGTAAAATATGGAATAATAGAAGGGAGGACTGATAGTAAACTATGTCCTAGGGAAAATGCAACTAGGGGAGAGGCAGCTGACATAATTAAAATCTTATATGATTTAACTAAGGAACAAAATAATAAGGGGGAGGAATAATATGAGAAAGTACTTATCTTTACTACTAGCATTAGCCATAGTATTAGGCGCAATAGCTCCAGTAGTAGCCTTTGCAGAAGCAGAAGTTGAA
>JAAYLY010000182.1 GCA_012521625.1 Tissierellia bacterium
CGTTAGCTGTTGCTTTCACTGGTTCGAATCCAGTCTCCTCCACCAGTCTGCGGGTGTAGCTCAATGGTAGAGCCCCAGCCTTCCAAGCTGGTTGCGAGGGTTCGATTCCCTTCACCCGCTCCATAAACAACTTTATAAAATAAAGCAAATAAGCACCTGTAGCTCAGTTGGATAGAGCAACGGACTTCTAATCCGTGTGTCGGGGGTTCGAATCCTCCCAGGTGCGCCAAATAATTTCATATAATATAGGCTAGCTAATGGGGTGTAGCCAAGTCGGTAAGGCACTAGACTTTGACTCTAGGATGCACAGGTTCGAGTCCTGTCACCCCAGCCATCATTTGACCCATTAGCTCAGTCGGTAGAGCACCTGACTTTTAATCAGGGTGTCCCGCGTTCGAGTCGCGGATGGGTCACCATATTAATAAATAGGGAATATGAAGGACTTATTTCATTTAGAAGTAAGTCCTTTTTAATTTAATAGTTATTTTAATTAATAGTCATTCTATATTATACTTTCTCCTATAATTATCCTCTGTTGCTTATTTTTCTATAGGTAACTTAATGCTAATATTAGTTGTCAAATAACAATTAATATTTGATAATCTTTGTTAGAATATAGATAATATGGGTATATATGTATTTGTATTCTAAAATTATAAATAATTGTGGAGGTAGGGTATGAAATCATTAAAAGGTACAAGAACTGCTGTAAATCTTATGAAAGCATTTGCTGGTGAATCCCAAGCAAGGATGAGGTATACATACTATGCTTCAGTTGCTAGGAAAGAAGGATATATTCAAATGGCTAACATATTCTTAGAAACAGCTGAAAATGAGGCTGAACACGCTAAGAGATTCTTCAAATTCCTAAATGAGGACTTCTGTGGAGAAACTATCCAAATAACTGCAGATTTTCCAGTAGCATATGGTGATACTAAACTTCACTTAAAAGCTGCTGCAGAAGGTGAAAATGAAGAGCATACAGACCTATATCCAAAATTTGCTGACATAGCTGAGGAAGAAGGTTTTGAAGAAATAGCCTATGTATTTAGGGAGATTGCTGAAGTAGAAGAACGTCACGAAAGAAGATTTTTAAAGTTACTTGAAAACCTTGAAAATGGCAAGGTATTTGAGAAGGACGAAGTTGTAGAATGGAAGTGCAACAACTGCGGATATGTCCACACTGGCAAGTCAGCTCCAGAAAAATGTCCTGCATGTGCCCATGCACAAAAATACTTCGAAGTGTTTAAGGAAACATATTAATATAAAGTCAATAAAAAAGACTCCATCTGGAGTCTTTTTTATTCCACTATTACTTCAACCTTGGTTCCGTCATTAGAGTCTACTTCTACGATTTTACCAATCTGACCACTATCAACAGCAGCCAAGATCTCTTCAATATCCAAGTCGTTTAAGTTTGCTTCTTTCATTTCGGGGGAAAGTTTAGAAGCAAATTTTAAACCCATTTTTAATAAAGAAACTGGGAGGGTCACATTTACCCTAGTATCATCTTCCGGATCCAATACTCTGATTCTTAAACATTTTACAGCCCTGTCAGCTGTGTCAAGCTTGTTTTTATCAGTTTCATCTAGGGCTTCTAATAACTTTAATCCCTCATCAACAGTGATTTTGCCTTCCTTAACCATATTGAGTATTTGTAATTTTTCCTGTGACATAGCCACCCCTCCTATTGATCTTTTAATAGCTTTAAAGCCTCTTCTGCCGTTATATCTCCTCTGTCTAGCCTATCTAAAATTTCCTTTTTATCTATCTCTACCTCTGTATACTTAGGACTATAGCCCAGTGCTTTAATCAAATCTTCCAACCTGTTTTTAACTGTGGGATAGGATATATTTAAATCCTTCTCAATTTCCTTGATGTTACCCCTATTTCTTACGAATACTTCCAGGAAATACTTTTGTTCACTTGATAGTTTACAGAATTTACACAGGGTAAAATTCCCCTCTATACTTGTATGGCAGTTGGAACAGCTTAACTTAGTGACCTTCAATTCATTACTGCAAACAGGGCATTTACCAATTACTTCCCTTTTCATTACTTGCTCCTTTCTTATAAAGTAGATATTTTCACTTTAGTTCCATCTCCAGTAGATACATCCACTAAATCTAGAGGACCGATGGATTTAAGTTCCCTTAGTAGTTCATCTATCATGCTTCTATCTATTTTTTGAATTATATTTTTAATATTTTCATCCAGCTCAGCATATTTTAGTATAATCGGCTTCATTAACAGGCCGAAGGAAGCCAAAATAGAAATAAGGGTAAAATGTAGGGCTGGAAGACTAAGTTTTAAATTACTACTAGGCTCTATAATGGTAATCTTGATTTTAGAAGCTTTTTGCCTCATCTTATATCCCCCAAATCAAAGACTATTTTCAAAAAATTCATCCATTAGTTATAATATATTATAGGATATTAAAAATGTCAACATATATATTAAAATAATTAATATATAAATTAAAATATTTAAGGTGTCGATTAATATTACTTATATAAAATATAATCCTTTATAAAGAAACAAAAGCGAAACCGTAGTCCACGGTTTCGCTTTAGATAAAGGGTAGGAACTTGCTATCCTTATTTAATTTATTTTTGGAAAGTATATTATCTAATATCCAGATGCCCTTTCTAATCTCCTCTTCATTTACATTACCAAAGCTAAGCCTAATATAGTTGGAATATAGGCTATCATCGGTAAAGAATACCCTACCAGGTACTATAGATAGGTTAGATTCAATACACTCCTTATATAGGTCAACTCCATCTATATCCTCCGGCAGCCTAATCCATATGCTTAACCCACCATTTGGGGGACTAAATTGGATGCCGTATTTTTTAAGCTTTTCAAGTTCAGCTATGAATAAGTCGTATTTTTTCTTATAGACTTCCCTTACCCTCCCTATATGTTCCTTCCAATAGCCCCTTCTTAGGTATTCATCAAAGGCCCTTTGTAAAAATCCAGAGGAGGAGACATCGGTAGTATGCTTGGCTTTCACTATATCCTTAAATAGCATATAGGGTAGGATAATAAATCCAATCCTTATACCAGGCATAAATATCTTGGAGAAGGATTTAATGAAGATGATCCTATCGTATTTATCCTTGGATTTTAAGGGCAGGTTAATCTCTTTACTGAAGGATAGGTCCGTTAAGAAATCATCTTCTATAATATAGAAGCCGTATTCATAGGCCAGGGATAATAATTCCTCCTTTTTAGCCTGGCTATATGAATAGGTGGTGGGGCTTTGAAAATTAGTCATCATATATAAAAACTTAGGATTATACCTACGAATATATGATTTTAATAGGTCTATATCAATTCCATCCTCCAGCATGGGTACACCTATTATCTTGGCCCCCCTGGATTTAAAGGTCGACAGGGCACCGGAATAGGTGGGGTTTTCAACTAAGATACAGTCCCCCTGTTGGATTAGGGTTTTAGATATTATATCTAAACCCTGCTGACCACCTGAAGTGATCAGTATCTGGTCCTTATTAGCTTCTATTTTAGAACTTTCAAAGAGATACTTTGATATAGATTCCCTTAAGGGGTCATATCCCGTTATTTCCGTATATTGAAAGGCCTTGGGGCCATCCCGATCTATAATTTTTACTATGGATTGCTTAAAGTCTTCAATAGGGAAAAGGTCTGGGGTAGGCGATACTGAAGCAAAATTTATGCTGTCCTCCGCTATAGGTAGGATACCCGATACCATCAGTTCAATATCCCCTTCTGCTACATAGGAGAAATCATTAGGGTCTGGGTTTCTCTTTATGTAGGTTCCGCTTCCCTTTATAGAATATACATAGCCATCCTGTTCCAATAGATTATAGGCATTGACAATAGTTACATTGTTTACTCCTAATTCTCTGGCTAGTTGTCTTATGGAAGGCAACTTATCCTCTTCAAGCCTTTCATTAAGGATTAATTTTTTTATATGATCGGCAATTTGGATATATAGGGGTATATCTGAATTCTTTTCAAGCCTAATATTCCACATAAAATCACTCCTAAATGTATGGGTACAATTACATTATATCAGATAATATACCCAAACCATAATAAATAATCAAAGATATGGAAAAATCCCTTGAATTATAATAAAATAATTATATATGGGTAAGGGGATAGGGGGATATCAATGGAGGATAATCATCAAAGTCGTCATAGAACTTTTAAGTTATTCTTATTGTTACTCCTTATAGGGGTTTTGTTTTTTATAAAGAAGGATAATCAGGATAAATTAATAATGGCCTTTAAATCGCTATCCATCCGCCAGAAGGCTTTGGAGCTTAAGAACAGCCTTCCCGTAGTTCCAACTATGGAAGATATTATGTTTATAGATGACAATATGGCCTACTGGAATGGGGATAAATTGACCATAATTGATAAGAAGAATAATCCTATACTTGAAAAGCAGTTTAATTTTGAAGAACCATATGCCTACTTTGGTAACAAATCCATCTATGTGGTAGACACTTCCAAAGGAAATCTTTACATATTGGACCATAAGGGTGAAACTAGGGAAAGGGTCTCAATAAATAAGGCAGTCTTTGATTTAAAGGAGGATTATGATAATATAATAATCCATACAAAAGCCCAGGAAGAGGAATTGATATTTCTAGACAAGAAGGGCCTAATTTTAAGAAATCATCCTCTTGAAGAAGGGGACCTACTTACCTATAGTCTAGCTGAAGATGGGACCATATATTCAATAAGCAATTTAGTTTTTGAAGATGAGCTTACAAGCTGGGTCTACCTATACACCATAGAAGGGCAACTCTTAGAAAATATCCCTATAGTAGATGAGATAATTATATATACACAATTTGTAGACCATGACCTAGTAATCCTAACGGATAGGGCTTTGTATTATATCAAAGATGGCAAAATCCACTGGAAGAAGCCTTTTTCTAAAATTAAGGATATTAGCATAAAAGATAAGATCTACATCCTTCATGGAGATTATCTAGAGCTAATAGATTTTAATGGCAGGACCCTGGAAAAAATTAAAGTAGGTACTCAATATAATAGGATGCTCTTATCTAAAAGCTATACCTACCTTTATGGCCAAGAACAGATATTAGGTCTGCATGATAATGAGAAGATTTTAAGCTATAGGCATGATACCCTAATAAAGAAATTAATTATAGATGGGGATAATATTGCTATTCTAGATAAGGATGGACTCCATATATACAAATTAATAAATAAATAGGATTCAAAATTATTAAATTATATCTCTAGGTTATAGGATTTTACTCTTAGTATTTTAGACAGGGTTTATATATCTAAAGATGGGAAAAAATAACAGGGGGGAGTAAAGGTGAGAAAGGAAATCGATGCAAGGGGTCTACAGTGTCCTCAGCCTGTAATCTTAACTAAGAAGGAATTAGATACCATAACAGAGGGTGTCCTAACCACTCTTGTAGATAATGAGGTGGCTAAAGAAAATGTTTCAAAGCTGGTCCAAGGCCTGGGCTTTGAATATAAGGTAGATGAAAGGGAAGGATATTACCAAATTACTATCTTTAAGGGAGATGGCCAGCTAGAAGTAAAGGAAGAAGAGGATAATTTTGAAGATCTGACCATAGCCTTTACATCTAATACTATGGGAAAGGGTAATGATGAATTAGGCAAAATTCTTATGAAGAGTTTTATCTATACAGTATCTGAAACTGAACCCTTGCCAAAGACCATGGTCTTTTACAATGGTGGAGTAAGGTTGACCTGCCAGGGTTCTGAAGTATTAGATGATCTTAAAAAGCTAGAGGCTGCAGGGGTAGAGATTATCTCCTGTGGTACCTGCTTAGACTTTTTAAAGCTAAAGGAGGACCTTAGGGTAGGTTCCATCTCTAATATGTACACTATTTATGAAAAACTTAAGGATCCAAAGAAAAATATCATAGTAGGATAGGAGAGTATATGAAGAAGGAAGTATATGGCTTAATAACATTTAAATCCACTAATTATGCACTACAAGCTGAACAGGTCTTTAAGGAAGAAAAATTGATCTTTAAGACCATACCCACACCTAGGGATGTAAGTACCAGCTGTGGCTTATCCCTATTATTTTTAGAAGATCAAATTGATGAGGCTAAGGACCTTATAGAAGAGGGTAAGATTAGCATAGATGGCCTGTATAAGTATATAAAAACTTCAGCAGGCACAGATGCGAAAAGGATAATCTAATAGGGGGAAATATGGAAGATATAAATAGATTAATAGATGTATATTTAAGGACAGCTGAGGGAAATATCAATATATTTGGTAAGCTTTTAATAGTCCTATTCATATTCCTAACTATTGGGATATTAGTAAAACTGATAAACAAGATAATAGATAGGACTATGACCATAAGGTTCGATAATAAGCATGTGGTAGTTAATAAAAAGAGGCTTAACACCCTAGTTTCTATCTTAAAGAAGCTGATTAAATATATCCTGTTCTTTATCGGTATTATTATGGCCCTGGAACTATTTAACATCAATACAGCATCAATCCTAGCCACTGCAGGTATTGGAGGCTTGGCTATAGGTTTCGGTGCCCAATCTTTAGTAAAGGATGTTATAACGGGCTTCTTTATAATATTAGAAGATCAATATTCAGTAGGAGACTATGTACAGATTGATGACAAGGACGGCATTGTAGAAGAATTAGGCCTTAGGGTAACCAAATTAAGGGCCTTTTCCGGTGAACTCCACATCATCCCCAATAGCAGTATAAATGTAGTTACCAATAAGACTAGGGGGGCTATGAGGGCTCTAGTGAAGGTCTCCGTATCAAATGAAGAGGATATGGATAGGGTTATAGAAATATTACAGGAGGCTTGTAATAAGTTAAAATCCAATGAATCCATCTTAGAGGGGCCTAACGTCATAGGGATTTCAGATGTAGGCGAGTATAATGCGGATATAACCATCATAGCCAGGACAAAGCCCATGGAGCAATGGGCCATCGAAAGATTAATTAGGAAGACCGTTAATGAGGTATTGCATAAGGAAAAAATCAAGAGACCATATCCGAAAAGACAGATTATTGGAGGGATAGATGATGATTCTACATTATGATGTTGGTGATATAGTAACCCTGAAGAAGGGCCATCCTTGTGGTGAAAATAAATGGGAAATATTAAGGACAGGGGTAGATATCAAACTAAGATGTCTAGGCTGTGATAGGCAGATCTGGCTAACAAGGATGGAATTTGAAAAGAGGGTTAGGAAGATCCTAGTAGGTGAGGATAAGTGGATTTCAATCGTCCACTATAAGGGGAAGGAAGCAGAAAAAGAAGATGGGGAATAAATCTCCCCATCTTCTTTTCTGCTTTTTTCTTTATACTATTGTATTACTTTTCTATAATTTTAGCTAGCAACTATAAATTTACTTATTATAAATAACTACTAAATTTTAGATAAACCAATATTAAATTTTTGATCTACCATTATTAAGTTTTAGATTTAATAAAACTAATTTTAGATTTTGGCATCTACCCCATTGTCCATTGCCTAAAGCTTACTGAAATCTCAGTTCCCTCACCTACTTGACTATTAAGGCTAATTTTAC
>JAAYLY010000183.1 GCA_012521625.1 Tissierellia bacterium
TATAATGAGGGAAACTCGTGGAAAGGCTAATCCACAGCTGGTAAATCAAATGTTACTTGAAAGGGTAAAAAATTAGCTTTTGGCTCTTTACAGACCTTGTCTGTAAGGGGCCAAAAATAACCCCTAATACTTTAACACATTATAAAGCTAAAATAGATTGTTAGATTATTGTCAGATAAATACGAATTGACAAAAAATTTAGAAAGGAATATAATTAAATTTAAGTAGTGAGAAAATCATTAATTGTAGATTAAATTAATAGAATATACTGAATAGGAAAGGAAACTAATATATAGTTGAAAATGGCAATGATTTTCTTAAGAAATCTGCCATTTAAATAAATATTTAAAATAGGAGGGGGATTATGGAAAAGAAAAGGCTAGGATTAGCATTAAGGGTCCTTATAGGGTTAGCTATTGGTGTAGTCGTTGGAATCATAGTTTATAGTCTACCTAGTGGTACCCTAAAGGACAAAATCTTAATCGATGGTCTATTCCAATTAATAGGCCAGGTATTCCTTAGAGGAATAATGATGTGCGTTGTACCATTAGTATTCGTATCCCTAGTTAATGGTGCAGCTAGCATGGGAGATATTAAAAAATTGGGCAGAATTGGTGGTAAGACCATTGCATTCTACTTAGCAACTACAGCAATTGCTCTAGTAATAGGACTAGTAATTGCAAATGTTATTAATCCAGGTATAGGCTTAGACATGGGTGCTATTGAAACTGTTGAGGTTACTGAGAGGGAAGGTACATCATTAGTACAAATCCTTTATGAAATGATCCCAAGAAACCCAATCCAAGCCTTAGCTGAAGGTAATATGCTTCAAATAATTGTATTTGCAATACTAACAGGTATTGCCCTAACTAGTATTGGAGAAAAGGGTAAGAGGGTATTAGCTCTATTTGAAGAGTTAAATGAGTTAGTTATGAGGCTAGTTAGTATGGTAATGACTATTGCTCCTATCGGGGTGTTTGGCTTAGTAGCCAGAACCTTTGCACAAACAGGTGTGGCAGCCTTAGTACCCCTAGCTAAGTGTGTTTTAGCAGTCTATATAGCCTTAGCTCTGCATGCAATCCTTGTTTATGGTGGACTATTAAAGGGTTTAACAGGCCTATCACCAGTTAGGTTCTATAAGAAATTCTATCCAGCTATGGCTGTAGCCTTTTCAACAGCTAGTTCTAGTGCTACCCTACCAGTTACTATGGACTTAACTCAAAATCGTATCGGTGCATCTAAGGAGATAGCTGCCTTTGCTCTACCATTAGGTGCTACCATAAATATGGATGGAACAGCAATCTATCAAGGTGTAGCTGCTGTATTTATAGCCCAGGTCTATGGTATTGATTTAACTATAGGTATGATGGCAACCATAGTACTTTCAGCTACCCTAGCATCCATCGGTACAGCGGGAGTTCCAGGGGCAGGTTCCATCATGCTAACCATGGTACTGCAAACAGTAGGTCTACCACTAGAAGGACTTGGATTGATACTGGGAATCGACAGAATCTTTGACATGGGTAGGACTGCTATGAATATCACTGGAGATGCTGTATGTACTACTATAATCTCCAAACAAGAAGGGGAATTCGACGAAGAAATTTGGAATTCCGATTTTGATAGTAAGGAAATAGCCTAATAAGACATATTTAAATATGTAATATAAAATTAATAAAAATATAGAAAGGGGCTTAGGCCCCTTTTTATATGTCAAATTTATTATTAATCAATCATTCTTATTCTTTCTCTCTTTAAAATACGGACAATCCTTAATAGGTGTGCTAGATGGTTTAGTCACTTCGTTTAAATTACATAAGCCATCTTCTGCATATATACAATTTTCTGTACATGCTATCATAAGATGACCTCCTGTCATTCTTCTTACCA
>JAAYLY010000184.1 GCA_012521625.1 Tissierellia bacterium
ATAGTTTGATTGATGACTCTAAGACGAGTTATTTCTTTTTGAGTCATATTGAATGTCTCCTTTCGCATACATGACATTTTATCAGAATAAATTCAATATGACATTATCATAGAATAACTACAATTAAATAAAATTCTTGTTGACAATTTCTAAATTATATAGTATACTAATCAATGTGGCACCGGCCCAGATAGCTCAGTCGGTAGAGCAGTAGACTGAAAATCTACGTGTCGCTGGTTCGATTCCGGCTCTGGGCACCACTAAAAATGCGGAAGTGGCTCAGTGGTAGAGCATCGCCTTGCCAAGGCGAGGGTCGCGAGTTCGAATCTCGTCTTCCGCTCCATATTTGGCGGCATAGCCAAGCGGTAAGGCAGAGGTCTGCAAAACCTTTATCCCCGGTTCAAATCCGGGTGCCGCCTCCATATATTACTACTGCATAAGTCAGTAGATTTTTTATTTTTTGGAGAAAATAATAATAGGTAGGAGATTTGAGATGAATCAAAATCCCTTTATTCCCTTAGAAAAGGCGGATACAGTAATAGTAGCAGGTAATTGTGATGAGGAGGTCTTATCTTCCTTAAGAAAATTAAGATTAGAAATAATTCCTACATGTAGGTGTCCAGATGTGGATCAATCTATAGCCTATCATCCGGATATTGTAATCCATCCAGTTAATCACAATACCTTAGTTATAGCTCCCAATGTATTTGACTATTATAAAGAAGTGCTATCAGGGAAAAATATAAAATTAATTAAGGGGGAAAGGGAATTAAAAGTAAAGTATCCCTATGATATTGCATATAATGTTGGTAGAGTAGAAAATTTTGCCCTCCATAGATTAGATAGTACCGATGAAGTCTTAAAATTCTATTTAGAGAAGGAAGGCCTGGAATTTATAAATGTTAGACAGGGTTATACCAAGTGCTCAATGGCAATAATCGATGAAGGAAGCGTTATAACTTCTGATATTCCTATCTATAATATTTTGAGAGAGAAGGGCATAGATGTCTTATTAATCAGTCCAGGCTATATAGATTTGGAATATCAAGACTATGGCTTTATAGGAGGAGCAACAGGCAATTTTTCCAAGGATACAGTTCTAGTATCTGGGTTATTCCATAATCATCCCGATGGTGAACGCATCTTAAATTTTATCAAAAGCAAAAATTTAGATATTTATTTTTTATCCTCTAAAAATATTGTGGACCTTGGCACGCTAATTACTCTTAACTGTCACTAGTGTCATTTTTTATGTAGTATATGACCTATACTAGTGTACATACTAGTAAAGAAGGGAGTGGAATTATGGAACCCATAAAAATAGGAAGCACTATACCTGCTGAAAAGATCCATTATCTTATAGAAAAATTCTCTTTTAAAAAGAGTTTAGACATAGATTATGAAGATTATGGGGATAGATTTGTTTATTCCTTCTCCTTAAATAGAGAGGCCTTCAGTGATATAGCCCTATATAATGGCTTAGCCAATTTTGTCATAGATATAATGCTAAACTTCTATGCCGAGGGCTTCATAAGGAGAAGGGTTAATAAGCTTTTTAAGGATCTTAGGGGAGTAGATAAAAGTCAGGTGGTGGAAGAAGCCTACCAAATCCTCCTAGATAAAAAGCAGCTAAAGGATGAAAAAGATAGGCTAAAAAACGAAGTTTTAGATTTTTTAATTGAGCATAATTGTTTAATAATAGATGGTTTCATAATCTTTAGACCTAGAAGTTTAAACAACTTAGCAGATAAGGCTATAGAAAAGGCTATGGAAAGGCTTTATTTACTCTTGGAATATAGGGACTATATAGAAACCCTTCGTTTATTTATTGATACCCAATATTCACAAATGGAAGTTGTCAATCTGGTAGTATCCGATGAAGGTATACAATTACTTGACCCCTTTAATAATAAAATAAATAATGAGGAGATCAAATATATTTTAGAAGAAATCTTTGAAGAGGAAATCAGCGAATCTGATATTATCTTAAGTTCTCTCTTGACCCTAGCCCCGAAGAATATTATAGTACATGGTAATGCTGATAACAGCGATTTATTGGTACTCTTAAAGGAAATATTCAAGGGAAGGATTCATGACTGCATAGGTTGTGAAGTATGTTTAATAGAATCCATAGTGGTTAAAAATAAGAGTTGATTCATCAACTCTTTTTCTTTGACTTTTTTTTATTAAGTGGTATCATAATAAGAAAGACGAATGTGGAGGTTTTTTTATGAACAAAAGACTAGTTAAACCATCGATTTTACCAGGGTTTATGGAATTAACTCCAGCAGATCAAATACTTTTCAATAAGATGATGGATACTATAAGAAAGAACTATGAAAAGTTCGGTTTCTTGCCTATAGACACACCTGTTATTGAAAAATCGGAAGTTCTTTTAGCAAAGGGCGGAGGAGAAACGGAAAAGCAGGTATATAGATTTAAGAAGGGGAATACGGATATGAGTCTGAGATTTGACTTAACTGTCCCCTTAGCTAGGTACGTAAGTCAATATTACTCTCAGTTGGAGTTTCCCTTTAGGCGTTATCATATAGGTAAGGTGTATAGGGGTGAAAGGAGTCAAAGGGGAAGGTTTAGGGAGTTTTATCAATGCGATATAGATATAGTTGGCAATGAAAAACTTTCTATAATAAACGATGCAGAAATACCTTCACTAATCTATTCTACCTTTAAGGAGCTGGGCTTTGATGACTTTACCATATACCTAAATAATAGAAAGATACTTACTGGATATTTGGAGTTTTTAAATTTAGAGGATTCTGCCCCTATACTTAGGACCATTGATAAGTTAGAAAAGATTGGACCTGAAGGGGTAGAGGAGGAATTAATGAAATTAGGTCTAGAAAAGGAAACTATAGACAAGATCAATAGCTTTATAAGGATTGAGGGCTCTAATGATGAGATTATCCAGCAACTTAAGGACTTAGATGTGGATAATGAACTATTTAATACTGGTATAGAGGAATTGGCTACGGTTATAAAATACATAGGTCTATTTGGCGTTCCTAAGAAGAATTACAAGATCAGCCTATCTATAGTTAGGGGTTTAGATTATTATACAGGAACGGTCTATGAGACCTTCTTAGATGACTATCCATCCTTGGGTAGCGTCTGTAGCGGAGGAAGGTATGACGACTTAGCCACTTATTACACTAAGCAAAAACTGCCTGGGGTAGGTATGTCCATAGGATTAACAAGGCTATTCTACCAGCTAAGGGAAGCAAATATAATTAAGGCAGATGAAAGTTCCCTAACTACTGTATTGATAATTCCTATGGATGGATTTGAGGAAAAGGCTGTGGAGATTGCAAATAGATTAAGGGCTGAAGACATTTACACCCAGATCTATTTGGAAACGGGTAAGATTAAAAAGAAGTTTGGCTATGCAGATAAATTAAATATACCCTATGTAATAGTAATAGGGGAGGATGAAGTAAAAAACGATCAATACACCCTTAGAAATATGAAAACTGGTGAGCAAAGGAGCTTAGCTGTAGAAGAATTGATAAAATGTTTAAAATAAGCTGGATTTGGATATTAATAATATAAGTTTAAATGCAAACTTGACAAATCCTAATTTTAATAGTATCATAAATTTTAATTTAATATAAGTTAATAATAAAGGCGATGATGGGAAGAGTAGGTTATAGATTCCTTTCAGAGAGAGAAGACCTAGGCTGGAAGTCTTCTTAAGGAAATATAATCGAAGACCACCCCTGAGCTGGATCCGAATTAAGGATTACCGCCATAGGCGTTATCTAGAATGAGTACCAATTAGGGTGGAACCACGGAACTAACCTTTCGTCCCTACATTTTTGTAGGCGCGGAAGGTTTTTTTATATATTTGAATAGTGGAGTATTGGGAGAATCTTGAAATTGGGAAAATCTTGAAGAATACAATTGCTAGAAGGTGTTCAAAAAGTAATTAAAAATCAACAAGTAAATAAAAAATTTAGAATAATAAAAGAATTAATAATATAAATTGGAGGTATAAGTATGGAAATGATCAAAATTACTCTACCTGATAACTCAGTTAGGGAATATGAAAAGGGTACTAGGGTATTAGATATAACTAAGGACATTTCAGAAGGTTTGGCTAGGGTAGCTGTAGGTGCTGTGGTAAATGGAAAGATAATGGGCCTACAGGAAGAAGTTAAGGAAGATGCAAGCTTTAGGGTTTTAAAATTTGAAGATGAAGAGGGTAAGCAGATTTTCTGGCATACTTCAGCCCATATTATGGCCTTAGCTGTACAAAGGCTTTTCCCAGACGTAAAATTTGCCATAGGACCTGCAATAGAGAACGGCTTCTACTACGATTTTGATACGGAACACAGATTTACTCCAGAGGATTTGGAAAAGATCGAAGAGGAAATGAAAAAAATCGTAAAGGAAGGTCACAAATTAGAAAGATTCATAATGCCTAGGGATGAAGCCTTGGAGTATTTCAAGGAAAGAGGAGAAATCTACAAGGTGGAATTGATTGAAGGCTTAGATGAAGATGAAGAAGTATCCTTCTATAAATTGGGAGAATTTACTGACCTTTGTGCTGGACCCCACCTGTATGATGTAAGTAAGGTAAAGGCTATTAAGCTATTAAGTATAGCAGGAGCCTACTGGCGTGGGGATGAGAACAACAAGATGCTACAGAGGATATACGGAACAACTTATGAAAAGAAAAAGGATCTAGAAGAATACCTTCATAGGTTGGAAGAGGCTAAAAAGAGGGATCACAGAAAACTAGGTAAGGAATTAGACCTATTCTCAATCCAAGAGGAAGGACCAGGATTCCCATTCTTCCATCCAAAGGGAATGGTAATTAGGAATATACTGGAAAACTTCTGGAGGGAAGAGCATGCTAAGAGGGGTTATGAGGAGATTAAGACTCCAATAATCCTAAATGAATCCCTATGGCATCAATCAGGTCACTGGGATCACTATAAGGAAAATATGTACTTTACAAATATAGACGAGGGCCAATATGCAATTAAGCCTATGAACTGTCCAGGTTCAATATTAGTATACAAGTCTAAGCTATATAGCTACAGGGACCTGCCATTAAGATGGGGTGAATTAGGATTAGTTCATAGACATGAGATTTCCGGAGCCCTTCATGGTTTAATGAGGGTAAGAAGCTTTACTCAAGACGATGCCCACTTATTCGTACTACCATCACAGATTAAGGATGAATTAGTATCTATTATCGAGCTGGCAGACTATATGTACAGCATCTTCGGCTTTAAATACCATGTGGAATTATCCACTAGACCAGAAAACAGCATGGGTACTGACGAACAATGGGAGTTGGCAACAAATGGCCTAATCGAAGCCTTGAAGGAGAAAAATATAGATTATATAGTCAATGAAGGAGATGGGGCCTTCTACGGACCTAAGATCGACTTCCAACTAGAGGACGCTATCGGTAGAACTTGGCAGTGTGGAACTATACAGTTAGACTTCCAAATGCCAGAAAGATTCGATATAACTTATGTGGATAAGGACAATGAGAAGAAGAGGCCAGTAATGATCCACAGAACTATCTTTGGTAGTATGGAAAGGTTTATGGGAATCCTAATAGAACACTATGCGGGTAAATTCCCTGTTTGGCTTGCACCAGTTCAAATAACTATATTACCAATCTCAGACAGGTTCAACGACTATGCTTATGATCTAATGAAACAATTAAAGGATAGAGGCTTAAGGGTAGAAGTTGATGACAGGGCTGAAAAGATTGGTTACAAGATCAGAGAAGCTAGACTTCAAAGGGTACCTTATATGTTCATAGTAGGAGAAAAGGAAGTAAATGAAAATCTTGTTTCTGTAAGAAGCAGGGATAGGGGCGACCTAGGTCAAGTAAGTCTGGAAGAAGCCATAGCTAAGATTGAAAAGGAAATAGAAAATAAAGCTCAATAAAATAAAAAAAGGAAGGGTTGACCCTTCCTTTTTTTATTGATTTCTTATATGAAGCTAAGATGTAAGGATCTAGTAATATTGGTTTGGGGTCATATCACATAAATAAGCCAGTGGCCATGAAGGAGATGGGCCCTTAGTTGGTTTTTCTCCAAGAATTCTTCAATTTAGATTTGTACTAGGGATTATCATAGAAAAGATGATTGTACTTTTCTATGATAGTCCCTTTTTATTTATATATTATGGGGAAGGCAGGCATTAAGACTAGCACACTTATATTAGACAAGCATATATTGTATTAGGGTCACTTTTATATGTTATAAGAAAGGAGTTAATAATATGGGTAAAGATAGATGTGCTAAACCTAACGACGTAGTCATACCAAGAAACGATGGTGTAAACTATAGATACTTTAAGAAGAAGACTTGTCCACCACGGCATCCTTGGCCACCATGTCCATGGCCTCACCCGCATCCATGGACTCATCCACACCCATGGCATTTCTGTCCACATTGTTTCTGCCATCCTTGTAAATGCATATGTCCACCAGGGCCGCCAGGTCCACCAGGACCAATGGGTCCA
>JAAYLY010000185.1 GCA_012521625.1 Tissierellia bacterium
AGCTAGCCTAACATGCCATGTACTCATTGTCAACAGCTTTCGCGGCATAAACGCTTATGATTATTGACTTATTAAGGTACTATATTGTAACCGAGGTAATTTACACACTATTTTGGACTTGACTATATATAAAACTTCCATATATAGTTTTTTATCAACGCCATATTATTTACACTTGTAAAGCCACTTATTAACCCAGCTTAAAGTATAAATTGGCTTTCACTCAATATCCCACAAAGCTTCCTTAAAATAAGGGAGCTTTTTACTTTTGGGAAAAATTAACCTAGCTGAAAATAAATGTATAAAATTCTCCTTACTACAAAAAATAAGTAAAACATCTAAAGGAGGATTAAGTGTGAAGAAATTTATAGCTAGGACACTAATATTAGCTTTAGTTTTCCTATTTATAATTCAGTGCTATGAGCCGGGAAAAGTAGTGGAAACGGCTAACAGATATACCAGCTATCTAGCTCCTAGAACCCTATATTGGGGATCTACTGGAGAGGAAGTTCGTATAGCCCAAGATAAGCTAAGAAGATGGGGATATTACGACGGAGCTGTAGATGGGGTCTTTGGTGCCAGGACCTATAGGGCTGTAAGGAGGTTCCAGGAAAGGAACGGCTTATCGGTAGACGGAATCATAGGACCTGCTACAGCCAGGGCTTTGGGAATGCCATCGGCTTATGCAGCCCAGGCAGGTTCTAGCCAGGGAGTTAACAGAAGTGCCGATGAATATCTACTGGCCAGATGTGTTCACGGAGAGGCTAGGGGAGAGCCCTATGTGGGTAAGGTGGCGGTGGCGGCAGTAGTACTTAATAGGGTTAGGCATCCATCCTTCCCCAATACTATAGCAGGGGTTATCTATCAACCGCTGGCTTTTACAGCGGTGGCAGACGGGCAGATCAACTTAACTCCCGATAAGGATTCCATAAGAGCGGCTAGGGATGCCTTAAACGGATGGGACCCAACCTATGGATGTCTATACTACTGGAACCCAGCTACTGCTACTAGTAAGTGGATCTGGTCCAGGAAGGTTATGTTGAAGATCGGTAAACACTGGTTTGGTTTATAGGAGGTAGGCTATGGATAATAGAGGGAGAAGACATTGGATTGCACCCAGTATTTTGAGCTTGCTTTTATTGGCAGCTATAATCTGGGGCTATAACCAATATTATGTTAAATCTAAGTATGAAGTAGCCTTAGAAAATCAATATCAGAGGCTGTTCTACGATGTGAAGAAGCATGTGGAAAATGTCCAGGTAGGCCTTTCAAAGGCCTTGGTAGCATCAAGTAAGGAGAGAAATATACTCCTATTTTCACAGATTATGAGTGATGCCAACTTCGCCCAAGATAAGTTAGGCCAACTCCCCATCAGCCATGCGGAAGTGGCCAATACGGAGAAGTTCTTAACCCAGGCTGCAGACTACTGCTACTACCTAATTCAAAAACACCTAGAAGGTGAAGATATAACACCAGAGCAGAGGGAGGCCCTAACTAACCTGCAAAACAACTCAGCAGCCTTTAATGAGGAATTAGATAGGCTACATCAAGCTATGGCAGATTCAAGCTTCATGTACGGTGTAGCCAGCAACATGGGCTTTGGAGGCAGAAGAAATCAGGAAGATGGATTAGGAAGCCAGCTGCAGGCTAGCCTATTAAACTTAGAAGCTGGGGTATCAGAAACACCAGAGCTAATCTACGACGGACCCTTTGCAGACCAGATGTTAAATAGAAAGCCAGTAGGACTACCACAGAATAAGGTTTCAATGGAAGAAGCCCAGCAGGCAGCTATAGAATTCTTCGGCGAAGATAGGGTACAGGATGTGGAAGCCTTTGAATTAGGGGAGAACATTAACGAAGCTAGGATACCAGCCTATACCTTTAACCTATTTCCCAACAACCAACAAAGAGAGCTGGCAGTCTATATGGGAGTGGCCCAGCAGGGTGGTAAGGTACTATGGATGAGCAATCCAAGACCCATATCAAATGCCCAAATAAGTGTGGAAGAGGCAGAACAATATGCAATAGAATACCTAAAGGAAAAGGGCTTTGAAAACATGGTATCCAACTACTACCTACAGTACGATGGTGGGGTACTATTTAACTTTGTCAATACAGAAAATGACATAACCATCTATCCAGACCTAGTAAAGGTAAAGGTAGCCTTGGATACGGGAGAGATAGTAGGATTTGACGCATCAGCCTACTATCTAAACCACCAGGATAGGGAATTTGATACTCCAGAGATAAGTGTAGAAGAAGCAGCATCAACCCTAAGGGAAGGCTTCGAGGTGGACTCCATTAGGCTAGCCTTGATACCAAAGGGTAAGCGGGAAGTATTATGCTATGAATTTAAGGGAATGTACGAGGATTCCCAATTCATAGTATACGTCAACGTATTAAATGGAAAAGAGGAAGAGATACTGCAGCTAATCCATAATGAAAATGGTACTTTAACCTTCTAGTAATTAGAATTTATAAGGAAGCTAAATCTATATAATTAAAAAGGGAATGGTAAGTTAAGCTTATCATTCCCTTTTCTAATGCTTAATTTTTTATTGTAAATACTAGATTTTATCCCTTGTAAATACTTACCACATTAGCTTTACTAATATATAATTATAGTGTAAACTAAATAAATTAGCGGTAGATAATTTTAACACTAAAGGGAAAGATTACCTAATAAGGAGGTCCTAGACTTCTTAAAGGTATATGGATTATCTGGTATAATATTAGAAGTAAATAGACTGATAGAAAACCTCAATACTCAATTGACAAAACGGAGGTAATTATGCTTTTAACTATACTTTTAATATTAAAATTTATCTGGTTTAGCCATTTAATAAATGTTGAATACAACCGCATACCAATAATTCTAATAAGTACACTTATATCCATGTTTATCCTTACCTTAATATATAGGAGTGATAGCCAGAAGAAAAATCGCAATGCACTAATCTTCTATATTTCCATATCCATCATCATGTTAATAGATGCAGCCTATTATAGCCACTTTAATTCCCTACCTAATATATTGGTCATAAAGCAAATTAAGCAGCTACCAGCAGTAGTAGATAGTATAAGGAAGATAATAGGCTTAAAGATCTTGGCCTTTGTTTTGGATATACCCCTTGTAATCTACTATATAAATAGGTATGATTACAAACCTATCCTAAATGATAGATTAAGAAGGCTAGCCCCTACCATAGTAGGAGTCCTTATCTTTATCATCATGCTGTCCCTTAATCGGAAGGGGGGATTTTTATCTGTAAAGGCCCAGGAGCTATATACCTACCATGCGGCAGATATAGTGGAGACCATTATAGGCAAAAGGGTGGCTGTAGAAGAGGTAGAATTGACGGAGGCGGATATTGAAGACTTAAAATCTAGAGCTAGACTAAAGGAAGGAAAGCTTACAGGCCTAGGTAGGGGTAAGAACCTAATAGTCATCCAGGTGGAGGCCCTGCAGAACTTCGTCATAAACCTAAAATATATGGGCCAGGAGGTTACCCCAAATTTAAATAGGCTGGTAAACCATAATTCATCGGTCTATTACAACAACTACTTCCAGCTACTAGGTAGGGGGAATACTTCCGATGCAGAGTTCGTAACCCACAACTCCCTCTATCCATCTATGGAGGAACCAACCTATGAGCAGTATCAGGACAATACCTTTTATGGCCTACCCTGGCTCTTGAGGGATAATGGCTATACAGCCTGGGCCTTCCACGGCTATAAGAAGGACTTCTGGAATAGGGAAAAGGCCTATATAAACCAAGGCTTCCAGAGATTTATATCAGAAGAGGATTATGAATTCGACGAAGTTATAGGCTTTGGAATAAGGGATGAGGACTTCTTTGACCAAACTATAGACTACCTAAAGGAATTGGACCAAGTAGATGAAAATCCCTTCTACGCCTTTATAATCACCCTAACCAGCCATACCCCCTTTGAAATGCCAGAGGACTACCATGAACTAGATATAAGGGAAGAGCATATGGACAATATGATAGGGGACTACCTGCAGGCCATCCATTATACGGATAAGCAAATAGGTAAATTTATAGATAATCTTAAAAAGGAAGGTTTATATGAGGATACGGTTATAGCCCTATATGGGGACCATTTTGCCATATCTACTACTCAGGAAGAGGCAGGACTGATGAAGGATATAATAGGTGAAGAGTATGATTTCGACCATATGATGAATGTTCCCCTTGTAATCCATATACCAGGCGAAGACATAAATGAAACCATAACCACCGTAGGCAGCCAGCTGGACTTCTATCCAACTATAATGAATATTATGGGATATGACAATACCAAGGGATTAGTCTTTGGAAGAGATCTTACTAATTATAAGGGAAGGAATGTGGTAGCATCCCAAACCTACATGCTCAAGGGTTCCTTTATAGATGAAGATGTGGTATTTGAAATATCAAGGGATGGAATCTTTGAACACAGTAGGGCTATAGATAGGCATACTAGGAAGCCCTTAGATGTAGAACAGTTTAGAAAGAAGTCTGAAGCCATAACTAAGGAAATAGACATGTCCAACTATATACTAAAGACGGATTTTTTAAAGGGGGGAAAATAATTGTGGAATAAAAGGAAAAGCAGGCTAATATCATTATTATTGTTGGCAGTAATAATATTTACACCCATAGAGTCCTATGGCCAAAGCCAGGGCTTAGACCTAGATTACTTCTATGAAATAATAGATACAGCTAAGGATAAATATGTAGAAGACTACCCTATAGAATTCTATTTAGAAAGTGCCTTAAAGGGGCTCTTCAAAGACCTAGATCCCCATAGCCAGTATTATAATAGGGAAGAGTTTTCTAGATTAAATAAAAGTATAAGTGGGAACTTCGTAGGCATAGGGGTCTATATTACAGAAGAGGAAAATGGCTTTATGAGGATTGTAAGGCCTATAGAAGGTAGCCCAGCTGAAAAGGCAGGAATCCTACCTAA
>JAAYLY010000186.1 GCA_012521625.1 Tissierellia bacterium
TAAGAATTATGTATTCTTGAAAAAACTTAGGTCATTTTTGTTTATGAATAGTTAAACTGGCCACCTTTTATGTGATATAATATAGTATAGTTCGTATAGGAGGGATATAATGTCTATTATTATAGAAAAGGGAAAGCTATTAAAGGAAGCTGAAAAGATCCTTTCCATAGCATCAACTAGAGATAAAAATTTGGCCCTAGAAAGGGTTGCAGAAGCCATAGATAGAAATAGGGAAGAAATCTTAAAGGCTAATGAAGTGGATTTAAAAAATGGAAGAGAAAACAATATGACTGAAGCATTATTAGACCGTCTCGCCTTAGATGATAGTAGGCTAGATGGGATAATAGAAGGTATTAATACTGTTATAAAGCTACCAGATCCAATCTGGAAGTCCAATAAGGTCTGGACTATAGAGAATGGTCTTACCATATCACAGATGACCACTCCCCTAGGAGTAATCGGAATCATATATGAATCTAGACCAAACGTTACAGTAGATGCCTTTAGCTTGGCCTTAAAATCAGGCAACTGTATTCTACTTAGGGGAAGCTCCTCAGCCATCAACTCCAACCTAGCCCTAGTTAAGGCTATAAAGGAAGGTCTAAGGGAGTCCCCAATTTCAGAAGAGGTAATCCAATTCGTAGACGATACCGATAGGGACCTAGTATTAGATATGTTAAGGGCCAATAAATATCTTGACCTGATCATCCCAAGGGGTAGCGGAAACCTAATTAAATTCGTAATAGAAAATGCTACAGTTCCTACCCTACAAACGGGAGAGGGTAACTGCCACCTATATGTTGATGAGTGGGCAGATTTAGACAAGGCCGTAAGGATCCTAGTTAACGCCAAGACCCAGAGGCTGGGGGTATGTAATACCATAGAAAACCTATTGGTTCATGAAAAAATTAAAGACAAATTTTTACCAATGGCATATAATGCTATTAAAGATAAGATAGAGATGAGAGGTTGCCCACTAACTAGGGAAGTAATTGACGTTAAGGAAGCCACAGAAGAGGACTATTATGAAGAATATTTAGATGCCATCTTGGCTATAAAGGTAGTAAAGGATGTAGATGAGGCTATAGACCATATAAATGAACATGGTACCCAACACTCTGAAGCCATAGTAACAGAAAGCCTAGAGAATGCAACTAAATTCCAAAGAAGGGTAGATGCAGCTACCGTATATGTGAATGCATCAACCAGATTTACCGATGGAGGAGAATTTGGCTTTGGAGCAGAAATGGGTATCAGTACTCAGAAGATCCATGCTAGGGGTCCAGTGGGCTTAGAGCAGCTAACCACTTATAAATATTTAATATTAGGACAAGGACAAATAAGGGAGTAGATGGATTTGGAAAATATAAGTAAGGAAAATATAGTGAAGGATTGTAAAAAGATAGTCATAAAGATAGGCAGCAGTACCATTACCAGCAAGGATGGAACCATCGATAAGGACTTTATGGAAAACCTAGCATATCAGGTGAAAACCTTAATGGATGAGGGCAAGAGGGTAGTTTTAGTTTCCTCAGGTGCTAGAATTGCAGGAGTAAGCACCATCGGCAAGTGGTCAAGGAAGGAAGATATAAACTACAAGCAAGCCCTATGTGCCATCGGCCAAGTGGAGCTGATGGACTCCTATAGGAAGATATTCAATAATTATGATATGCATGTGGCTCAAATCCTTCTAACGAAGGAGGATTTCTGCTCAGACAATAGGACCCTTAATATTAGGAATACCCTATTTACCCTTTTAGACGAGGGGGTAGTTCCTATAATCAATGAAAATGACACAGTCTGTGTAGAGGAGATTAAGATAGGGGACAACGACGTCCTAGCAGCTAGGACTGCAGCCCTATGGGGAGCAGACCTGTTAATAATCCTTAGCGATATAGAAGGAATATACGACAAGGATCCTAGCGAAAAGGGTGCCAAATTAATCGAGATAGTAACGGACCCAGAGGAGTTGGAGAAGAGCATAACTATAGGTGAGAAGAGCTCCTTCGGTACAGGTGGAATAGCTACTAAGATCAAGGCAGCTAAGATTGTAAACAAATACGGAACCCACCTGATAGTAGCCAAGGGTAAGGAGAAGGACATAGTCCTTAAACTAGGCAAAGGAGAAGCCAAGGCTACTTTATTCCTAGCTCAAAATTAAGAATGACTTCTATAATTTAACATAGTATTTCTTCCATATTAGTACTTACTAGTAAAAAGGGTTAGGCCTTTAAAAGGCCTAGCTATATGGAGGAAATAAAAATGCTAATAGATTTAGAAAAATTAGTAATACAGGCCCAACTTGGAGATATTTTAGCAAAAGAAGAAATCCTAAATAAGCTTCAAGGTCTAATCATCAGCAGTATACAAAGGCATTATAATAGACCAGCTGAATATGAGGATTTAATCCAAGAAGGTAATTTAATAGTATTAGAATGTATAGATAACTACGATATCAATCGTGGAGCAAATTTTCTTGGCTATGTGAAGGCCATGTTAAAATACAACTATCTAAGTAAACACAGGATAAAAGTCCCATCCTCCCTTAATGTAAAAGTAGGGGAGGATGAGGATATGGAAATACTAGACCTGCTGGAATCCAACATGCCAGGTCCCCTAGATAAGATTTTATTGAAGGAAAGGCAGGTAGAGCTAGAACAAGCGTTAGCCGGTCTTACAGAAAGACAAAGGCAGGTCATAAGAGCCTTCTACTTTGAAGGCTTGACCATAGATGAAATAGCCAACAGGCTTAATGTAAGCTACAGGACAGTAGTCAACACTAAGGCCAACGCCTTAAAGAAGATGAGAAATATTTTACTAAGTAAATGCACAAATAAGACCTAGGCCTAGGTCTTATTTTTTTATAAACTATAGAAGATACATCATTAATCATAAATCTTTCTTAATCTCATATGGTAATATAAAATTAGTTTAAAGTTAATATAGTAAATCTATCCTTTCATTTAAATACCCTTTCAATTAAAACTTTAACCTAATTAACAACAGAAGTCTCCCATCTTCTATAAGTGGGAGATGAATGTTACTTGACAATTCCTTCCTTTATGATATAACTAGTATTAGAGGAGGGAGTTGAGTAAATACAATGCAATTAGATACTAATAATCATTCAGTGTTCTTATTGTATTATCATCTTGTTTTAGTAACTAAATATAGAAGAAAAGTAATTGATAATAATATATCTAATAGACTA
>JAAYLY010000187.1 GCA_012521625.1 Tissierellia bacterium
TTCCCTATAGCTATCATCTTCAATGAAAGCAACCCTATTATAGATAGCCTCCCCTGTCCTTACTATGCTTGAGACTATCATGTCCCTTATCTTATTTCTATCTAATCCCTTGCCTTTTAACTCCTCTAAAATCTCTTCTAATAAATCCTTTAAAAGCTCATGTTCCTGGATATCATAACCTATATTTTCCTTGATGGACCTAATTAAGGACCTATCTCCTTCCAATAGGCGGAGGGCTAGCCATCTAGTATTTAAACCATTGGCAATCTTCTCCAAAAGGGGTCTTATTTTTTCAATAGCTCTTTCTAGTTCTTCCCCATAATCTACTTTTATAGGTTTTGGATTTAAGTCTCCTTTGATAAGCTTTTCAATGGTATTCTTTAAATGGTCTAAACCCTTGCCCTCTCTAGCTACGGTGGCTACAACCGGAACCCCTAGTAGTTTAGATAACTTATCACAATCGATTTTAATCTTCTTCCTTTGGGCTTCGTCCATCAGGTTTACACAAATTATTACCCTATGGGTAATTTCCATTACTTGTAAAGCTAGGTTTAAATTCCTTTCTAAGCAGGTGGCATCGGTAACCACCACAGTCACATGGGGATTAGCAAAACATATAAAGTCCCTTGCTATTTCTTCCTCCTCAGAGTTGGAAAGTAGGGAGTATGTACCTGGTAGGTCTACTAGTAAATACTCTTTACCATTATGAGTAAAATCACCGTATGCGGTGTTTACTGTTTTACCAGGCCAGTTTCCAGTATGCTGATTAAGGTCAGTAAGGCTGTTAAAAATGGTGCTTTTTCCTGTGTTGGGATTGCCTGCCAGGGCGATAATTGATTTATTTGGATCTAGCTTAAGATTAAGCATTGATACCCTCCTTTACTAATCTAACTGCTCTACTAATATTTTGGATGTTTCTTCCTTCCTTAGGGCAATTACAGCCCCCCTTATATCATAGGCTGTTGGATCTCCTGCTGGACTTCTCATTAGAGCCCTTACCCTAGTTCCTTCAATAAGTCCAAGATCTAGTAACCGCCTGCGTACTATCCCCTGGTTATGTAATTTTTTCACTATGGCAGACTTTCCAATGGGTAACTTATCTAATGAAATCAATTTATTCATGGAATCACCCCTAAATAGGCAGATATAGCTAATATATAAGATATGAAAGAGGAGTATAATTGTGAGTCTTTATTAACTGTACAGATGGTCTCAATACTTGAAAATTCAAACTTAATAGGGTAAACTACAATTGGCATTGAAATATAAAGAAGAAGAGGGATTAGATGATTAAGAATGAATACTGTCGGCTGGTGGCCAATATCGCTATTAGGTCCGTCTTATTTGAAGTATCTGTATCACCTAAACCAGGCTTAGTTGATAGGTTTAATCCTGGTGCCCATAAGGATATGGATATTTTTACCTTCTTAAAAAGTAGTTCCGTCCTCTATCCATATTTCTATAACTGCACCATGGCTGGGATAGAATTCGATGAGGAAGATTATACTCAACTCTTGCTTAATATTAGGCCTATTGGAATAAGGGCTGAGGAGGATATGTTTAAGGCTACAGCTGGCATCAATACCCATAAGGGGATAATCTTTTCTATGGGTATAATAGCAGCAGCTGTAGGAAGTTTACATAGGGAGCTAAATAGGCAGCATTTTGACTTTGAGGAGATTTCAGAACGGGTAAAACTTATTACTGCTGGAATTACTAAAGAATTAGACCTAGCCTATAAAAAAGAGGATTTAACCTATGGGGAAAGGCTATATTTAAAATATGGGACAAAGGGAATTAGGGGTGAAGTAGAATCGGGGTTTACTACCGTCTTAAACTACTCCCTCCCCATCCTAGTTGGGCTAATACAGGAAAATAAATACCATATAAACGACATATTAGGGCAAGTGTTGATTAATCTAATGGCTAATACTGAAGATAGCAATGTCTTAGGCAGGCATGATATGGAGGCCTTAAAATATGTTCAAGAAAGGTCAAAGGAAGCCCTAAAGCTAGGAGGATACTTTACTGAGGAGGGTAGGAAGTATATTGAGGCCTTAGATGAGGATTTTATAGAAAAGCATATTAGCCCGGGAGGTTCGGCAGATCTTTTGGCCGTCAGCTTAATGTTTTATATGTTAAAGTACGGTGATGAAATATGATAGATGAAAAATTTGTTATGGAGATTTTAAAGTCCAGGGAAGAGAGAAGGGATAAACAGCTTGATTTGATTGGTAAATATAAAGCAAGTTTAATCTCCTTCACCCTTAATACTCCTGGTATAGTTAAGGATAATGAGATGTATAGGTCCATACATAAGGTTGGTATGAAGGCTATTAGAGCCCTTCTAAAGGAGGAGGGTATTAAAATCCTACATGAGGAGGCTAGAAATAAGTCAACAGGCTCTGAAGGCTTTATAGTGGTAGAAGGGGACCCAAGAAGAATAAAGGAAAAATTAATAGAATTGGAAATGAACCATCCCTTGGGTAGGATATTTGATATAGACGTCTTTGATAAGGAGCATAGACAAATAAGCAGGAGCGAATTAAAAGTAGACCCTAGGAGATGCTTAATCTGTAACCAGCCTGCCAGGATCTGTATTAGGGAAAGAAATCATACTATGGAGGAGCTCTATGCTAAAATAGAATCATTATGGAAGGAATTTATAGATGAAGAGATATAATAGCTTAAATAAAGAGTTGAGGAGGATATTTGGAGGAAAGGTAATAAAATTATCCATAGATGGAGGCTTTACTTGCCCCAATAGGGATGGTACCAAGGGGACTAGGGGATGTATATTCTGCGGAGAAGAAGGAAGTGGAGAATTTGCATCATCTAGCTGCCTGCCCCTTAAAGAGCAAGTAAGGTCCCAAAAGGAACTGCTGTCTAACAAATGGAAGGCAGATAAATATATAATTTACTTTCAAAGCTTTACAAATACCTATGCCCCGGTAGAAAGGTTAAAAAAGCTATATTATGAAGCCCTGAAGATAGAAGGGGTTGTGGGTATTGCCATAGCCACGAGGCCCGATTGTTTAGATGATGAGGTTATAGAACTTCTAGCAGAGCTTAATAGGAAGACCTTTCTCTGGGTTGAGCTGGGCTTGCAGACTATACATGAGGAAACGGCCAAATTTATAAGAAGGGGCTATGACTTAGCAGTTTATGATCAGGCTATAAAAAGGTTAAAAGAAAATAATATTAGGGTAGTGACCCACCTAATTATAGGCTTACCTAAGGAAGGCAGGGAGAATATATTAGAATCCGTTAAATATGTGGCCAAGACCAATACTTGGGGGATAAAGCTTCATTCCCTATATATTCAAAGGGATACTGATTTATATGATTATTATCTTAGAAAGCCCTTTTCCATCATGACTTTGGAGGAATATGTAAATATAGTGGTAGACGCCTTAGAAATACTGCCCAAATCTATGATAGTCCACAGGCTAACAGGAGACGGTAAGAGGGGCTTATTGGTAGAGCCAAAATGGACTTTAAATAAGATCAAGGTATTAACCTCCATAGATAAGGAATTAAAAAATAGGGATTCCTATCAGGGAAAATTGTTTGACAGCATTTGTTAAATATGAGATTATTATATTAACAAATAACAATTTTCAGAATATGGAGGGGTTATTGTGGCAGATAATAGAGCAATAGGCGTCATAGATTCTGGAGTAGGAGGATTGACGGTAGTTAAGGAGCTTAAGGAACAGCTAGCAGGGGAGAGTATCATATACTTTGGAGATAATGCAAACGTTCCCTATGGCAATAAAAGGGAGGAAGAGATAGCTCAACTAACCAAAAATATGATCGATTTTTTAATAGATAAGGATGTAAAAGTAATAGCTGTAGCTTGTAACACCATCTCTAGCTTATTAGATAAGTATTTTACTGATTATGACATCCCCATAGTAAGTATAATAAAGCCTGCTGCCGATTATGTGGTGGAAAATGGCATAAAGGAAGTTGGAGTAATAGCTACTAAATTTACAGTTCAATCTGGTGCTTATGATAGGTTTATAAGGGAAGGGGATGAATCCATAAGGGTTATCTCAGAGGGAAGCCCAAATCTTGCACAGATAATCGATAGTGGTAATTTTACCGAAGTTAGAGGGGTAATAGACCTACATATGACCAATATCCTAAGTAAGGGAGATTTAAAACATATTATCTTAGGCTGTACCCATTATCCTATAGTCTTGGACAAGTTTAAGGAAAGGAGTCCTTCCATCAACTTTATAAACCCAGCCTATGAGCAAGTAAGGTATATTAATCAACTGCTGGAAGCAAGGAATATGAAGGCTCAGCTGGATAAGTCCACTTTCCAGATCTATACTACTGGTAAAGAGGAAACATATCATAAGATGCTAAACCTACTATCCATCGATTTACCGGACAATATAATAGAACTATCTTGCCAGACAATATAGTTAGTATGATAATGAAGCTAAAAGTCCTAAACCTGAAAAGGTGGGACTTTTAAAAATTTTGGTAAAGGATGAACTAGCTTGGAATTACTACTAGGATTCTTATCATCATTTTTTATCTTATTATTTGGACTCTACAAGGGTATCTACATAGGATTTTGTGTATTTACTAGCCTTTTAATTTTTACCCTTATTGCCCTAAGGCAGGGTCATAGTTTTAGGGATATTAGAAGGAGGGCCTTAAATAGTGCCAAGAAATCCCTGGTTGTAATCAGGGTATTTATTCTGATAGGCTTAGTTACAGCTAGCTGGCTAACGGCTGGAACCATACCTGCCATCGTCTACTATGCCTTAAGGATAATGAATCCCAGACTCTTTGTCCTCTTTAGCTTTATAACAAGCTGCTTAGTATCTTATATGTTAGGCACTTCCCTTGGTACCGCTAGTACCATAGGTATAGTCTTGATAATAATGGCTAGGACAGGGGATATAAACTTAAATTTAGTTGGTGGTGCCATCTTAGGAGGCTGTTATTTCGGGGATAGGTGCTCACCCATGTCATCTAGTGCTAACTTAATATCCAATTTGACCGGAACTAAATTTTACCCCATGTTAAAGAACTTTAGACGGACCACCCTTATGCCTTTGATAATATCCATCTTGATTTATTTTCTGTTTTCAATTAATAACCCTTTAAATACGGCAGAAAGTACCATATTAGATGATTTAAGTAATTACTTCACCATCAACTTTATAGTCCTACTGCCGGCTGTGGTAATGTTGATATTAAGTATCTTCCAGATCAACGTAAGAAAGTCCATGTTTTTAAGTGCGGTTATGGGCTCTATAATTGCCCTGACCATCCAAAGGGTTGAGCTAATGAGTTTAGCAAGGAACCTAATATTTGGTTTTAGCTTAGACGATAGTAATCCCCTATCAAGCATTCTAAGGGGTGGGGGGTTACTTTCCATGATAAAGCCTGGTATAGTCATCTTCATATCCTGTGCCATGGTAGGGGTATTAGAGGAGATGGGGATTTTTGAGAAAACCTACCAGGTTTTTAAGGGGGTAAAAAGCAGGAGCCAGCTATTTAAAGCTACGGCTATTTCTTCCTTTATTAGTGCCGCCTTTGGTGGCAACCAATCTATAGCCGTAGTTATGGTAAATAGCATTATGGAAAAGATCTACCAAAGGCTGGAAGTAGATAATTACCAGTTGGCTACAGATATTTCCAATACAGCCATCGTTATATCCCCCATGATACCCTGGAATATTGCCAACTTCGTAATAGCCAATAATTTAGGCCTGAATCCAGCCCTTATAGTCCCTTATGCCTTTTATCTATTTATATTGCCTATATACAATTATATCCACCTAGCCAAAAGTGAAAGGAACTCTTAACCAAACCTTTGCATAGTATATATTGCAAAGATTAATAAAGAAAGGTGGTTAAGATGAAGGATTATTATGAATTATCCCGCAAATGTCCTAGTGGAAGCTTCTCATATACTATAAAAGCTGGAGATACCCTATGGCAATTGGCCAGAACTTATAATACTACTGTAGATGCCATACTGGCCATCAATCCAGGTATTAACCCAAATAATTTACAAGTAGGCCAAAAAATCTGCATACCAAAGGATAGTAAGCCTCCACGCAGATGTCCAGCCGGATCCTTTGAATACACCATCAAGCAGGGAGACACCCTATGGCAGTTGGCCAGGACCTATAATACGACAGTAGAAGCCATAATGGCCCTAAATCCAGGAATAGATCCAA
>JAAYLY010000188.1 GCA_012521625.1 Tissierellia bacterium
ATAGGAAAGTAGGCTTATAAATATAGGTTCTTCACTGTGTCATCTACTACAGTGAAGAATTTTTTTGTAACTCAATTGTAATACTTTTCCAGTAGCTTATTGATATAATTATGGCAAAGGGGTAAAGGGAATTAGGTTAGGAGAAGAATATATGAAATATTTTAAAAGCATTTCCATATTATTAATAGTAGTTGTAATTAGTCTATTAGCCTTTAGAAAAGACCCAATAGATTTACCTATGGATATAGGGGAAAAAGTTAAAGACTATGCCATAGGACATATTGCAGGGGATGATGAGGAGTACTTAGTAGTCCTTACAGAGGGGAAGAGTAAGGAATATGGGGAAGAAGTCATTGTATATTCATTAGGAGACGGGGAAGAAATCTATAGGAAGGATTTTTCTGAATTGAATCCTTGGAAGCTAATAATAGGGGATATAGATGGGGACCTCTGGGATGAAATATCCATTGGGGTCTATAAAAAATCACCCCTGCACCAAGTAATGGCTAAAAGACCCTTTATATATTCCTTTAAAGATGGAAGGATAGTACCTAAATGGAGAGGGTCTAGGCTTTCGAGACCATTTGTAGATTATAATTTTTATGATATTGATAAGGATGGGGTAGATGAGATTATTTCCATAGAGTTCTTAGAGGATGGGCGGAATATAATAAATACATATAAGTGGAAGGGCTTTGGTTTTGAGGGATTTTTGGAGTCTGAAAGTTTCCAAGTAATTGATAAGCTAAGGGTAGAAGATGGTGAAGTATATCTTCAGATAAAAGATGGGAAGGATGACTATATAGGTAATTTAAAACTTATAGATGATAATTTAATAATAGAAAGGGTGGAATAGGGTGAAAAAGAAGAAATTAGTATCAATTATTTCAATATTATTGGCATTATCCATATTAATTAGTGGTTGCAATATAGAAAAGGTTGATACAGTAAATCCAGGAGAAGAAATAAATGAGGGAAATGCAAAAATAGGCCTTGTAGAGGAGCCCACTAAGATAAACATCAGCGTAGATTACAAGGCTCCAGAGTTAGTGGCTAAGGTTAAATCATATAAGCTTGAAGCTGATTTGTCTAATATAGTTAATTTGGACCAATTTGGTGAATTTTCGAAGGAACAATTGGAATTGTTAAAAAAGAATAATTTTGTAGTAAACCCAACCAAACAGCAACAGTTATTCTATATCTATGAAGACAATGACTATAAGCATATACCATCTTTTATAACTACAGATTCAGTTTTACAGGTATACCATATATTCTATGATTATAGCTTGAGGAAGCTGGAAGAGGAAGCATTATTAGGTCTCATAGAAGAATTAACAGATAATATGCTGAAAAACTCCATAGATATTTACAACAAAATAGAGAATAAGGATGTAAAAGAGATGCAGCTTAAGAATATTGCTTTCTTTGCTACAGGACAACTAGCCTTGGAGAAGAATCTACCAGGGGAGATACCTGTAGAGGCTAGAGAAATGGCCCTTAAGGAGCAGGAATTGATCAATGCCCATGGGGGCTTTAGCAGGTCCCATATTTTCCCCTATGATTTAGACTATAGTCAATTTACCATAAGGGGACACTATACTAGAACTGAGGACTTCGGAAGATATTTTAAAGCTATGATGTGGTATGGTCTAGGACCTTTCCCCCTATATTTTGAAGAAAATAAAGAAAGAAACATAGAGCAGACTATTCAAGCCCTATTAATTACCTATAGTATTTGTACAGATAAGGACTCCTATGAGATATGGGAGAAGATATATGAGTTAACAAATTTCTTTGTTGGCAGTGCGGACGACTTAAACATCTATCATTATGGGCAATTATTAGTCGACATTTATGGAAAACAAGTAGACTTAAATGAACTAAATGATAAAGAGAAATTAGATGAATTTTATAAGGCAGCAGATAAACTTCCTGAGCCAAGGATCAAGGGAAAATATACATCTGTAAATACTCCTGTAGGCAAACAGTTTAGATTTATGGGGCAGAGATATGTTATGGATGGGGAGATAATTCAAGACCTAGTAGAGCCTATTATTAGGCCCATACCTTCAGGCTTAGATGTTATGGGGGTCCTAGGGTCAGATAGGGCAAAGGAAATCCAACTATCTAAGGAAGAAAACAAATACTGGGAAGACTATCCAAAGAGGGTTGATGATTTAAGAGACAAATTTGCTAAACTTAGTGAGAATGAATGGCAAGCAAATATGTATACAGGCTGGCTATGGGTACTTAAGGGATTTTTAGAACCCTTTGGAGATGGCTATCCCTCCTTTATGACCAATGATGCATGGTTAGATAAGGACCTAAATACTGCCTTAGGCTCCTGGTCAGAGCTAAAGCATGATACGGTTCTTTATGGCAAGCAATCTGGAGCAGAAATGGGTGGAGATGTGGATATAGACCTTGTAGTTGGATATGTGGAGCCTAATATAGAGGTTTATGAAAAACTCCTATGGCTAACAAGGTATTCAAGAAAAAACCTAAAGGCTAAGGGAGTAGATATTTTAAGTATAGATAATTCATTGGAAAGCTTTGAATGGCTGTTGGAGTTTTTAATCAACTGTTCCATTAAGGAATTAAATAATGAAGAATTAACTGAAGATGAGTATGATTGGATAAAGCACTATGGTGGACTCTTAGAGAGTTTGACCAGCTCCTTTGCTGGAGATGGGATTCGTTGGTTTGAGATAACTTCAGAAACGGATAAGAATATGGCAATTATAGCAGACTTCCATACTATTGCACCCAATCAATTTAGTGATGGTGGATATATGGAGGCAGGAGTTGGCCCTGCCTATGAAATCTATGTAGTAGTACCCATAGGTGGGAAACTGTATTTGACTAGAGGTGGGGTATTTAGTTACCATGAATTCATATCTACAGGAAGATTAACAGATGAAGAATGGCAGTTAATGATAGAAATGGATATGGCTCCACCAATGCCAGAATGGACTCAGTCCTTCATAAGAGAAGGAAAGGGAGAAATACCATTTCCAGAGTTTTAATCAATGCACAATCTTATTCAATTCACAATGCACAATGCACAGTTCACAATTATTTGGGTCGAGCTCTTGGGTCGAAGTTCCTTCGCTGACGCTCAGGATGACAA
>JAAYLY010000189.1 GCA_012521625.1 Tissierellia bacterium
TAGCCTAACATGCCATGTACTCATTGTCAACAGCTTTCGCGGCATAAACGCTTATGATTATTGACTTATTAAGGTACTATATTGTAACCGAGGTAATTTACACACTATTTTGGACTTGACTTATGAAGAGGGTAGGATAAAATATACAAAAACTAAGGTTAGAAACCAGTTAAATTGGGTAAAAACACCTAGATTGAATATGGGGATAATAGATAGGGCCATTAAAAATAAAAAGGGCCAATATCTGGTAGATTGGGATAATATGGATATATTAGACCCTATAACTGGTGAACCTCAGTGGCAATCGATTCTGGTGATCCCCCTAATCAGGGATAAGCTGGTGATGGGGTTAGTTTACCTATCGGTGCCCTTGAGGGAAAAGGAATTTAACTTTGAAGACTACAATCTGGGAAGGCTGTTGACCAATATCTTTGCTGCAGTTATTTCTTAATCATTAAATTTGATATTTTTGAGAATGTCAATAGTACCAGATTATAAATTCGTGACAGTAAATTAGAAAATCTTATTCATGACTATAAGAAGAGGAGGGAGATTATGGCTGTTACCATTAAAGACGTAGCAAAATTAGCACAAGTATCCATTTCAACGGTATCAAGGGTAATCAACGACTCAAAACCAGTTAGTCCAGAAGCTAGAAGAAGAGTCTTACACGCCATTGAAACCCTTGGCTATGAACCAAATGAAGTGGCTAGAAGCTTAGTAACTAAGAAATCCAATCTAATAGGTGTAATAGTTGATGATATAGGTAGGGCATACGTATCTCAAATAGTAAGGGGTATAGAAGAAATCGGTAGGATGTATGGTTATGATATAATCCTATCCTCCAGCTATGGAGATGCGGAGACGGAGCTTAAGTTCCTTCAACTTATGAAGACTAAGCAGGTAGAAGGTATTATTTTAGTTTCTGAGATAGTAAATGAAAAGGTAGTAGACTATATTAAGAAGACCAAGGTAGAATTCATGTACTTAAATAGATACTACAACGTACCAGAACTACCTACCATATCCCTAGACAACAAGAGGGCAGCTGCCAAGATGATGGACTACCTAATCGATCTGGGACATAGGAAGATAGTTTATTTAACTCAGGAAAAGTTAGACTTAGCCATTGAGCAGGAGAAGATCAAGGCCTACAAGGAAGCAATGGCTTCTATAGGGGAAGACCCAATCTTGGTACAAATTGACAACTACCTGATGGACGGCGGCTATAAGATAGGCAGAGAAATCCTAAGGCTTAAGGAAGAAAAGGGAATTACAGCAGTCTTCTGCTGCCATGACGAACTAGCCATAGGTCTGATGAACTACTTATACGACAACGGGGTTCATGTACCTGATGATATCTCCGTAGCCGGCTATGGGGATATAAATGTAGCTTCCATCTACAGGCCAACCCTAACAACCATTAAGGAGCCCTTCTATGACCTAGGAGCTATATCCATTAGGAAGATCCTAAAGAAATTAATCGGAGAACCAATCGACGAAGCCCATATAGTACTACCTATTAGGCTGATTGAAAGGGAATCTTGTAAGAAGATAAGCCAAGAGGCTTAAGGAATTAGTGCTAATGACCATTAAGTTCACCTTTACAAGTTTTTATTGCACAAGATAACAAGCACAAGCTAAAAATACCTCCAAGTAGGAGTCTATCATTAGAACCTACAGGGGGTATTTTTATTTTCGGTATACTTATTTAAAAATACTATTATAAAATTAATATTACTATATATAGCCCTATAAATCCCCACTCACTATTTCGGGGGAAAAAATTAAAAATCATTAATAAATCCATATTTATAGGGTAATATTTAGATAGTATGTTATAATATATTATTAATATATTCTATAAGCAATCTTCTCGAAAGAAGGATAAATATGAAGTGGAAAAAAACATCCAATAAAATAGAAAAAGACCTAAAACCATAGCGTTAGCTATGGTTTTTTGCTACTTTACTTGAATAATAGGCTAAACAAATAGGAGGGAAAATTATGCAAGTATATATAGATGGTAACAGCTTAACACTTGAAGACTTTATTAATATCACCAGGAAAAATTACAAAATCAAACTAACAGAGGAGGCCAAGGAAAGGATAAGAAAATCCAGAGCCCTAATAGATAGGTACTTGGAGGAAGAAAGAATAGTTTACGGAATTACCACCGGCTTTGGTAAGTTTAGCGACGTATCCATTACATGCCAGGAGGGTAAGCAGCTACAGAAGAACCTTATCATCAGCCATGCCTGTGGAGTGGGTGAGCCCCTAGCTGAGGAAGTTGTAAGGGGGATTATGCTACTTAGGATTAATGCCCTAGCCAAGGGTTATTCTGGTATTAGGCTTTCTACCCTAAATACCCTAATAGAGATGTTAAACAAGGGAGTCCACCCAATAATACCGGAGAAGGGGTCCCTAGGATCCAGTGGGGATTTAGCCCCCCTATCCCATATGGTCTTGGTAATGCTGGGAGAGGGAGAGGTCATATATAAGGGGGAAAGGATGTCCGGTAAGGAGGCTATGGAAAGGGCAGGGATAGAGCCAATAGAACTGGTGGCCAAGGAGGGTCTGGCCCTAATAAATGGGACACAGGTTATGACCTCCATTGGAGCCCATGCTATCTACGACAGTATAAACCTAAGTAAGATTTCCGACCTGGCGGCGGCCTTGACTACAGAGGCCCTAAGGGGAATTATAGATGCCTTTGATGAGAGGATCCATAGGGTTAGGAACCATCCAGGTCAGTCCACAAGCGGCCATAATCTAAGGGCCATCCTGGAGGGAAGCAAGATGATAACAAGGCAGGGGGAACTAAGGGTTCAGGACCCCTATTCCATCAGGTGTACACCCCAGGTCCATGGTGCTAGCAAGGATTGCTTTAGCTACGTAAAGGAAAGGGTAGAAATAGAAATGAATTCCGTTACAGACAATCCAATTATTTTCCCGGAAGATGAAGAGATTATATCAGGGGGTAACTTCCACGGCCAGCCTATGGCTTTGGCCTTCGACTTTCTAGCTATAGGACTGGCAGAATTGGCTAATATCAGCGAGAGAAGGCTTGAAAGGCTAGTTAATCCACAGCTTAGCAACGGCCTACCAGCCTTTTTAACTAAAAATGGAGGCTTAAATTCAGGCTTTATGATAGTTCAATATTCCGCTGCCTCCCTAGTGTCTGAAAATAAGGTATTGGCCCATCCAGCCAGCGTAGATTCCATACCTTCTTCAGCCAACCAGGAGGACCATGTTTCCATGGGAACCATAGCTGCTAGGAAGGCAGGGGAAATTTTGGAAAACACCAGAAGGGTTTTAGCTATGGAAATCCTAGCCGCCTGCCAGGCCATCGATTTAAGGGAGGAAAAGGCCCTAGGCCAGGGTACAGAAATAGTATATAGGATAATTAGGGAAAACATCCCTGCCTTAGAAGAAGACAGGGTTATGTATAAAGATTTAGATAGGTGTAATGAAATTCTTAAGTCCAACATACTCCTAGAGGAAGTGGAAAGGAGTATTGGTAAACTACTTTAAGCCAAAATAAGGGGGTATTTATATGGATTTTGTACCAGGCATTAGAAGGGCACCAAAGAGGGAATTGACCTTAAATAAGGAAGAGATCAAATTGGCTCTGGCCAATGCCCTAAGGTATGTACCAGAGGAGATGCATAAGGAGGTGGCTCCAGAATTTTTAGAGGAGCTGATGACCAGGGGCAGGATCTACGGCTACCGCTTTAGACCAAAGGGGCCAATTAAGGCTAAGCCTATAGATGAATACAAGGGTAACTGCATCGAGGGTAAGGCCTTTCAGCTTATGATAGATAATAACCTAGACTTCGATGTGGCCCTCTACCCTTACGAATTGGTAACCTATGGGGAGACGGGCCAGGTCTTTCAGAACTGGATGCAGTATAATCTGGTGAAGAAGTACCTAGAGGAATTAACAGATGAACAGACCCTAGTTATCTCCTCGGGCCATCCGGTAGGCCTCTTTAGGTCATCTAAGATGAGCCCTAGGGTCATAATCACCAATGCCCTAATGGTGGGAGCCTTTGATGACCATGAACACTGGCATAAGGCCCAGGCCTTAGGGGTAGCCAACTACGGCCAGATGACAGCAGGGGGATGGATGTATATAGGACCTCAGGGAATAGTCCACGGTACTTACAATACAATATTAAATGCCGGTAGGATGAAGCTGGGTATCCCTGATGATGGAGATCTAAGGGGACACCTTTTCGTCAGCTCAGGCCTGGGAGGTATGAGTGGAGCCCAGGGTAAGGCTACTAAGATTGCCAGGGGAGTAGCCATTATAGCTGAGGTGGACTATTCCAGGATTCAGACTAGATTAGACCAGGGCTGGATCGATGAATGCTATGACGACCTAGAACAGGTCTTTAAGAGGGCTAGAAAGGCCATGGAAGAGAAAGAAGCCCTAGCCCTGGCCTACTATGGAAATATAGTAGACCTATTGGAGTTTGCGGTGGAAAATAACATCCATATAGAACTCTTATCAGACCAAACATCCTGCCACGTACCCTATGATGGGGGTTACTGTCCTCAGGGGATGACCTTTGAAGAAAGGACGGAGATGCTGGCCAAGGATAAGGCTAGGTTCATAGAAGAGGTAAATAAGTCCTTGGTGAAACACTACCGGTTGATAAAAACCCTGGTGGATAGGGGAACCTACTTCTTCGACTACGGCAATTCCTTTATGAAGGCCGTATACGATGCAGGGGTTAAGGAAATCTGTAAAAACGGCTATGATGAGTCAGAGGGCTTCATCTTCCCATCCTATGTGGAGGATATTATGGGCCCCATGCTCTTTGACTATGGCTATGGCCCCTTTAGGTGGGTATGCCTAAGTGGTAAGCGGGAGGACCTGTTAAAGACCGACCAGGCAGCCATGGAGTGTATAGACCCAAATAGGAGGGCCCAGGATAGGGATAACTATATCTGGATTAGGGATGCAGATAAGAATAATCTGGTGGTTGGTACCCAGGCTAGAATCCTCTATCAAGATGCCCTAGGTAGGCTTAAGATAGCCCTTAAGTTCAATGAGATGATTAAAAGGGGAGAAATAGGACCAGTTATGCTGGGTAGGGACCACCACGATACAGGGGGTACCGACTCACCCTTTAGGGAAACGGCCAACATCAAGGACGGCAGCAATATCATGGCCGATATGGCTACCCAGTGCTTTGCAGGAAATGCAGCTAGGGGCATGAGCCTGGTGGCCCTGCATAATGGTGGTGGAGTAGGTATTGGTAAGGCCATCAACGGTGGCTTCGGTATGGTCCTAGACGGCAGTGAGAGGGTAGATGAAATCCTAAAGAGTGCCATTCCATGGGATGTTATGGGAGGAGTGGCTAGGAGGGCATGGGCTAGGAATCCTAATGCCATAGAGGTTTGTAGGGAATATAACCAACTCTATAAGGGGTCAGACCATATCACCCTACCCCAGCTAGCAGATAAGGGTTATATAGATAGACTGGTGGATAAGCTTTTGTAAAGGAGGATGGCCATGGCTAGATTGATACAGTGTCTACCCAACTTCAGTGCTTGTAAGGCCTTGGGCTTGGAGATTAAGGAGAGAAATAGGTGGTTCTATGAAGGCGACTTTAGTAATTAAGGATATAGATAATCTAATTACTATGCAGGGAGAAAACAGGCCAAGGGCTGGCAGGGAAGCCAGCCAAATTGGCCTGATAAAAAATGGTATAGTAGCCATAAAGGATGATAGGATCATCTATGTTGGAGATAAGCTACCGGAATATATTGAAATCGATGAATCCACCACCATCCTAGATGGTAGGGGTAAGACCGTTACCCCAGGCCTTATAGATTCCCACACCCATTTAGTCCATGGTGGTTCCAGGGAAAATGAACTGGCCATGAAGTTGAAGGGGGCCAGCTACTTAGATATCCTTAAGGCGGGCGGGGGGATCCATAGTACAGTCAAAGCTACAAGGGAGGCAAGCTTTGAGGAACTTTATAATAAGGCTAAGAAGAGCCTGGATATTATGCTGTCCTTTGGGGTAACAACGGTTGAGGCCAAGTCGGGCTACGGCATCAGCGACTTTGATACGGAATTGAAGCAGCTTAAGGTGGCTAAAAAATTAGATGAGGACCACCCTGTTGATATAGTCTCCACCTTTATGGGAGCCCATGCCATTCCCTTAGAATACCATGATTATCCTGACAGCTTCGTGGATATAATCATAGAAGAGATGCTTCCTATAGTAGCAGAGGAGAAGCTGGCAAAGTTTTGTGATGTCTTCTGCGAGGAGGGAGTCTTTTCCATCCAGCAATCAAGAAAGATCCTGCTAAAAGCTAAGGAATTAGGCTTGGGCCTTAAGCTCCATGCCGACGAGATTAAGCCCTTGGGGGGAGCAGAGCTGGCTGCCGAGCTAGCTTGTATATCTGCAGACCACCTAGTGGCCGCCAGTGACCAGGGAATTAAGGCCATGGCCGAAAGGGGGGTTATAGCCAACCTACTACCTGGTACCAGCTTTAACCTGCAGACTGGCAAATATGCCAAGGCAAGGAAGTTGGTAGAGGAGTGTGTGGCAGTAGCCCTATCTACCGATTACAATCCAGGTTCCTGCCCAACGGAAAATATACAATTGATTATGAGCCTGGCATCCCTTATAATGAAACTTACGCCGGAGGAAGTAATTACGGCAGTTACCATAAATGGGGCAGCCTCCCTGGGGATAGAGGAGGAGTATGGAAGCTTGGAGCCTGGCAAATATGCGGATTTAGTCATCTTTGACGCCCCCAATCTTGAATATATAATTTATCATTTTGGAATTAATCATACTGATAAAGTTATAAAGAATGGTATAATAGTATACGAAAAATAATTAACTTATGAAAAATAATTAACATATGGAAGAGGTAAGAGGAACCAATGATAAGTGAAATGATCAAGGGGTTTTTCCTAGTATTTGCAGCAGAAATGGGAGATAAGAGTCAGATCATAGCCATGACCTTTGCCACCCAATATAAGAAGAAGGACGTCTTGGCCGGTATTGCCTTGGCGGCCCTCTTAAACCATGGACTGGCCATAGCCCTTGGTAGGTATATATCACAGCTCATACCACTTAATCTTTTACAGATCATCAGCGGTTTTCTCTTCATCCTATTTGGCATAACCGCCCTTCTGGATGAGGAGTTGGAAGATTACGAGGGCCATAGGTCCTACGGTCCCATCTTTACCGTAGCCCTGGCCTTTTTCATCAGTGAATTAGGGGATAAGACCCAGCTTACGGCCATGACCCTAGCTAGCCAGTCCCTATACCCTATATTTATCCTCCTTGGAACTTCCTCAGCCATGGTTGCCACCAGCGGCATCGGCATATTGGTAGGAAGTAAGGTTGGAGATAGGATACCAGATGTTTTAGTAAAGATTATCTCATCCATAGTCTTTCTGGTTTTCGGCCTATTTAAATTGGCAGAAAGCCTGCCAGAAAGATTCCTGACTACCAGTAATATTATACTTTTCATAGGAATAATTGGAGCCATAGAACTTTTCCTTCTAAATAGATTAACTGCCACCAACCGTCCATCAGCTATGAAGGAGGCGGCGGAAAAACTATATAAGCAGACGGAAGCCATTAAGCAGTCCCTAGATGAAATCTGCCTGGGGGATGAAGTATGCGGAAGCTGCTCAGGGAAAAGCTGTTTAATTGGCTTTATCCGCTTTATAATTAGGGAAGCTAGGGAGAAGAAAGACTATTATAGGGATTTTAATATAGATATAAATCGCTTTATAAGGAAGAATTATGATAGGAGGCAGGTTATCAAATCCTTAGGCCTTATTCTTGCTGACTACTATAAATTTAAATGGGTAGACGATGATAACTTTGTTATCAAAAAGATCAAGGATTCCTTAGAGTATATACTCTTTAATAAAACCATAGATGAATTATATGACCTAGATAAGTATGTGGGAGAGGTCAAAAAGATAGATAGAGAGATGGCCAGCTTACTAGAGGCTGAAATTCAATACAATTTAAATTAGAGGTGTATATTGTGTCCATAAGGTTACTTATCGTAGATGACCATAGGCTTTTTAGAGAAGGCTTGAAGAAGATACTAAAGGAGACTAGGGATATAATCATAGTATCGGAAGCCGGGGACGGAGAAACCGCCATAAAGAAAGCCAATATCTACAATCCCGATATAATCCTGCTGGATTTAAAGATGCCTGGAATGGATGGGAAGGAAGTACTCAGGAGGGTGAAGGATATAGGGATCAAGAGTAAATTTATCATACTATCAGCCTCTTTAGCCAGGGGTGACATAATCGATTCCATCAAATTAGGAGCCGATGCCTATTTATCTAAGGATATTAACAGCAATAATCTGATTAAGGTTATAAGAAGTGTATATAAGGGAGAGTATCCAGTAAGGGCATCCTTAAATAAGATCCTGAATGAAAATATAAAAGAAGAGGAGATGGAGATGGCCAGTGGAGACCTAGAAAAGATTGACTTACTCTCCAGGAGGGAATATGAGATCTTATCGTTGGTGGCCTCAGGCTTTAGCAATAAGGAAATAGGAGAAAAACTCTTTATTAGCGAAAAGACTGTGAAAAATCACTTAACCAATATATTTAAAAAGATTGAGGTACAGGACCGGGTACAAGCCACTATCTTTGCCTACAACAACCAGATAGTATCTTAAGGATTAAGATATATTGGTTAGGCCTTAAGATTAAAGAATAATACAAGGGCTGATGAATATAATGCTTATATCCATAATGACTAAAGATATAATATTAATTAAAGCTATGTGTAGAGTCATGACGTAGAAGATGAATTGTAAAGACCTAGATAATATTGCCTTGCGAAATAGGGGAATGGATAAATCCCCTGTTTCGCATTTTTTATTTATATATAATTAATGTTTTTTATAAAAAATGATTAATATACCTTTATCTAGCTAAAGAATTTTTTTGTTATACTAACGCTAATTATAATCCCACCATAAATCAATTCTAATAATCTAATTGATCTGTCGATAACATAAAGCAATAATATAAAGCAAGAAATATAGCGCAAGTCCTATAAACTATTGGCTACAAATTATAGTAAGTTTTAAACTTATAACTGGCTCTTATTAGCAAGCCTATACATTTCTTTGGGAATAAATTAGTTTTTAATATGGTTATATAATTCTTAGTTAATAAAACTAGATAAATAGAGGATAAGCAATAGGTTGAGAGTGTAACAAATAATTCCGAAGCAGAATAATATTAATATAGTGTAGTACAAATAAGATAACTAGCTATGCAAATAAGCATTATAAAAGTAAAAGATAAAAGGTAAAAAGATGTTTAAAATTAAATAAATGGGTATAATATATTATATTATGGAAAACCCCAAGTCTGTGAGACCTAGGGAGAAATTTGCAAAAAGGTGTTGACAAAGTTTCAAAAACCATGTATAGTATGTAATTGTCAGCTGCAGTAATTCAGTTTTGAGAGGAAAAAGGAATTACAAAAAACAGTTGACATTTCATCCGAAAGGGTGTAAGATATAAATCGTTGACTCTTGAAGCAGTCAACAAAAATAAAAAAGCTCTTGACACAAACTTAAAGATGTGTTAAGCTATAAAAGTCGCTTCGAGAGAGGCAGACACAGAACCTTAAAAATTAAACAGTGTGAGGTACTTTGAATTAACCATACAAGGATTAATCCTTGTCAGTTCAAAGACTAATATAGTCAGCAAAAGAGCTAAATCAAACTTTTTTAGTGAGAGTTTGATCCTGGCTCAGGACGAACGCTGGCGGCGTGCCTAACACATGCAAGTCGAGCGAGGAA
>JAAYLY010000190.1 GCA_012521625.1 Tissierellia bacterium
AAAAGTACTGTTGAAATTCAGTATATTAAATAACAATCCAAATTAAAAGGAATTGAGATATCCTTTTAATTTGGATTTTTTTCATCCTATTTAACACTAAGTTTAATAAAGTCCTCTATATCCTTCTCAATTAGGCTGAGGGATTGTCTAAAGAAGTCTGGGTCATTTACATCTATACCCACCATGGCTGCCACATCCTTGATATTCTTCTTACCAGTGGCATTTAATAGCCTATCATATTCAGCTACGAAATCCTTACCCCTCTTTAAATATTCTGCGTATATACCCTTGGCAAATAGTAGGCCGAAGGCATAGGGGAAGTTGTAGAAGTTCCTACCGGCTGAATAATAATGTGACTTATTAATCCACATATAGGGATGTAAATATTCATGGTCTAGCCCATCACCATAGGCCTCCTTCTGAGCCTCCAGCATTAGATTTTTAAGTTCATCCACCGATAAGGAATGGTCCCTCCTAATTTCAAATAATCTACTTTCAAATAGATACCTACTATATATATCTACTATAACCTGGCCTGCATCTGATATGGAAGACTCCAGTATGGAAAGCTTCTCCTGGTCAGTGGATTTTTCCAACTGTGCATTTACTACTATTGTTTCACAGAAGATGGAGGCCGTTTCAGCTATAGGCATAGGATATCTGCTGTTTAAGATGGATTCATCCATAAGGGTGGATCCATGGTAGGCATGGCCTAACTCATGGGCAAGGGTTATGACATTGGAGAAGCTGCCTTCAAAATTAGCCATAATTCTACTTTCTCCAATGGGATGTATATTTGAGCAGAAAGCCCCTCCACTTTTTCCCTTCCTAGGCTCCACATCTAACCAGTTATTGTCGAAGGCAGTTTGGGCAAAATCCGCCAACTTAACACTAAATGTTCTAAAATTATCCACAATAAAGTCCTGGGCTTCCTCATAAGTAAATTTAATATCCACATCACCTACTGGAGCAAAGAGGTCGTAGAAGGGTAAACCTTCTCTGTGGCCTAGGATCCTAGCTTTTTGCCTATAGTATTTGTGAAATACTGGTAAGTATTCTTTGATGGCTGTAAACATGGCATCTAGGGCTTTTTTATCCATACGGGACTGAATTAGAACCTCTTCCAAGGGACTATACCCCCTTAGTTCTGTAACAGTGAGAACCTCACCCTTTATGCCGTTTAAGGCTGCAGCAGAAGAATCCTCAATCTTCTCATAGGACTTTAATTCTGCCTCGTAGGCTGCCTTCCTTACACCTTGGTCTTTATGGTAAGCCATATTCCTTACTACTGGTAAGGGAAGTGATTTTTTCTCCCCATCTATTTCCACATCCACCAATAGATTAGATACAAGCTTATTTTGCAAGTTGGCCCAGGCTCTAGAGCCTGTATTTCTCAACTTAGCTATTAAGACCTCTTCCTCCTCGCTTAGCATATATTTGCTATTCTTTTTTATCTCCTTTAAATAGAATTCATGTTCATATAAAAGTTTTGAAGTAGGAATAAGTTCATTTAAATCATCTAGCCTCTTGATAAATTTCTGTAAGGCAACTTGAGGCTTAGTTAATTTTGAACCTAAAACCGATAACTGATCTAGATACTTTAGAGCCTCTTCATCATTTGCATCTACACTGGAAGTTAGGCTAGCAAAGGTAATTAGTTTAGTTAGGAGGCTTGTAATATCCTGGCTATATTTAATATATTCCTCCAGCCTTATTCTAGCATCTTCAGGTATATTTAGCTTTTCATCACACCAACTATTAAATTCATCAATAGCTTTTTTAAGCTTAGTTAGATCTCCTTGAAATTCTTCTGAATCAAAACTAGGATATAATTCAGTTAAACTCCAACGCATAAGAACACACCTTTCCCTAATATTTCGACTAACTAATATTATAACACATTAATAGGATAATATAAGCATTTATTGCTAGTTATAAAATACCCTAGCAATAAAACTATTTAGCTGGTCCTTTATAGGATTCCTGTGAATATTAGGTGAATTTCCTTGGAATATAAGGGGTATTCCAGCAATATATTCTTATAGAGGTGGTTCGATGAAGGTCTACTTTATAAGAAAGAAATACCTGTATATTTCCATGCTGGTTATTATCTTCCTGATAGCAACACTTATTGCAATACATCATAGGATTAAGACAAAAGAGGTCTTTTACCTTCCCATAACTAACAGAATCATAGGTATAGATCCTGGCCATGGAGGGGTAGATCCTGGGGCAGTAAGTAAAAATGGGGTACTGGAAGATAATATCAACTTGGCTATAGGGCTAAAGTTAAAAAGGCTGATAGAACAAAGTGGTGGAATCGCTATTATGACCAGGGAAGAGGATGTAGGACTTTATACTGAAAAGTCAAAAAGCCTAAGGGAGAAGAAGACAGAGGATTTACTCAACAGGAAAAAATTAATAGAGGAAGCAGGATGTGAGGTCTTCGTAAGCATACATATGAACAGTTTCACAAATTCCAAGTATTCAGGGGCACAGACCTTTTACTATGATGGAAATCCTGAAAATGAGAGGCTAGCTACCATCATACAAGATGAGTTAAGGGCAGTCTTAGATAAGGATAATAGGAGGGTAGCAGCTAAGCGGGACGATGTTTATTTAATTAAGGAGTTGGAGATTCCTTCCGTACTGGTAGAAGCTGGATTTTTATCTAACCCAGAGGAGGAGAGGTTATTACAGACGGAGGAATATCAAGAAAAGATTGCCTGGGCCATCTATGTAGGCATAATGAAATACCTAAACGATATTTGAAGGGCAGTGGATAAGTATGTGAATTTATCCACTGCAGCCTGTGGATAACGTTGATAAGGTGGATAGTTTGCACAAGATCAGCTGGAAAGCACTCTATGAGCTTCTTTCAGATGCTCTATTATGTCGAGATTTTGTGGACAAACTTGTTCACATGCTCCACATTCTACACACTGGGTGCTATCTTTTGCCTCTTCTTGGATATTTTTGTAAGCTGATTTGGCCCTATCCTCTATACCGTAAACGAAGAAGTGGTTATAGTGGGTAAAGATAGTAGGTATATTAACATTAGATGGGCAGGGTATACAGTATTCACATCCAGTACAGCCTACCTTTATTCGTTGATTATATAAGTCCCCAACCTCATCATATAACCTTAGCTCTTCTTCAGTTAGTGAATTTGGCTTGCTATTGGAAGCCGTAGCTATATTTTCCTTAACTTCAGCTAGATTTCTCATACCGCTGAGAACCACTGAAACCTCTTGGAAATTAAATACCCACCTTAATGCCCATTCAGCAGGGCTTCTCTTCACTGGGCTCCTATTCCAAATTTCCAATATATCTTCGGGAGCATTTGCCAATCTTCCACCTTTTATTGGTTCCATTATTACCAGGGAAATATCTTTTTCAGCAGCATATTTCAAACCATCGATTCCTGCCTGATAATGTTTATCCATGTAATTAAGTTGGATTTGACAAAAATCCCAACTATATGAATCTACAACTTCTTTAAAAATGGGAAATTCATCATGGAAGGAAAAGCCAGCATAGTTTATTTTGCCCTTTTCCTTAGCCTCATCTAAGAATCTAAAGACATCTAACTTGGCTATTCTTTCCCATATATCCTTATTTACATTATGCAATAGATAGAAGTCTATATAGTCTGTTTGCAGCCGATCCAGTTGTTCATCTAATAATCTTTCAAAATCCTCATAGGATTTAACTAGCCAGATGGGAAGTTTAGTAGCTATATATACCCTATCCCTATAGGGTTTTAGTACTTTGCCTAGGAAGGTTTCTGAATTGCCTTGTAGGTAATTATAGGCGGTGTCGAAATAGTTGACACCCTTTTCTATGGCGTAGTTAATAATCTCAGTGGCCTTATCCTCATCAATCTTGCCAGATTTATCGTCTAAAACCGGCAACCTCATACAACCAAAACCTAATAAGGAGACATCTAACTTGTCTTTGGTAAATTTACGATATTGCATAAAATAACATCCCCCTTCATAAATTAATCAAGTCAGTACCCTTTCTTATGTGGAGTTTAGGCCTAATATATTCGGGTACAATAATTATAACGAGCCCAAATATCAGTTAAAGAATAGCTAACATATTCCATTATATCATATTAAATATATCATATTTTGAGGGAGTGGTTAAATGGAAGGTAAAAAGACAGCGCTTTATGAGGAGCACCTTTCCTTAAAAGGAAAGATGGTCAACTATGCAGGCTGGTTGCTACCAGTTCAATATGAGGGTCTAATCCCTGAGCATAATGCCGTTAGAGAGACTGCAGGAATTTTTGACGTCTCCCATATGGGTACCATCCTAGTTAAGGGTAAAGATGCAAGACCTTACTTAGACTATATTATGACAAACGATATTAGTAATCAAAGACAAAATCAAGTTCTATACACCTTCATGTGCAATCCTGATGGTGGAGTAGTAGATGACTTACTAGTCTATAAATATAATGATGAGAAGTTCTTATTAGTTGTGAATGCAGCCAATCTGGAGAAGGATTATAGGTGGCTTGAGGACCATAGGGCCAATTACCAGGTCTACTTGGAAGATAAGTCACCAGAAACTAGCATATTGGCCCTGCAAGGACCTAAGGCTGAGGAGATCCTTCAAAAACTAATAGACATAGATCTTAAGGAGCTGAAATTCTTCAACTTTAGAGATGGGGTTAAGATAGATAAAATAGAGGCCATGGTCTCAAGGACAGGATATACAGGGGAAGATGGCTTTGAAATCTTCACAAATAATGAGGATGTGGTTAAGCTTTGGAGAAAGCTGTTGGAGGTGGGCAGCCATTATGGTCTTAAACCTGCTGGCCTAGGAAGCAGGGACACCTTAAGATTTGAAGCCGCCCTACCCCTATATGGTAATGAGCTATCTGAAGATATTAGTCCATTGGAGGCAGGATTGAAATTTTTCGTAAAACTTAAAAAGGAAAGCAACTTTATAGGTAAGGATAGGCTAATTGACCAGTGGGAAAAGGGCTTAGATAGGGTTCTAGTAGGCTTTGAGCTTTTAGAAAGGGGTATACCTAGGGAGGGCTATGAAGTCTACAAGGAGGATAAAAAAATAGGCCATGTAACTACTGGTTATATGAGCCCTACCCTAAATAAGAGTATTGGAAATGCCTTAATTCAAGCAGACCAAGCTGAATTAGGTAAGGAGATTCAGGTTAAAATTAGGAATAGGATGGTTAAGGCTAAGATAATTGACAAAAACTTCTTGAAAAATAGATAGAATATCACTATTATATTGATACAAAGATGTCTAAAGATTTCAAAATATAAAAATATATAGGAGGTATAAAGATGAGCGTGTTAAAGGATCTATATTATACTAAGGACCATGAGTGGTTAAGGGTAGAGGGTGATGAGGCTTATATAGGAATTACCGATTTTGCTCAAGAGCAGTTGGGAGATATAGTATATGTAGAATTACCAGAAGTAGATGATGAATTTGATAAAGATGAAGCCTTCTCTGCAGTAGAGTCTGTTAAGGCGGCATCTGACATCTATATGCCGGTGGATGGGGTAATATTGGAAGTCAATGAAGAATTAGTAGATGCTCCAGAGTTATTAAATACAGACCCTTATGAAAACTGGATAGTAAAGATAGAGATTAGGGACAAATCCCAATTAGATGAATTGCTGACAAGTGCAGAGTATGAAGATTATTTAGCTGAGGAGGTATAGAATGTATCCTTATATCAGTATTACCCCTGAAGATGAGCAGGAGATGCTGAAAGCCATTGGGCTTGCTTCCGTAGATGAGCTTTTTGAGGATATTCCAGAAGAAGTTAGGTTAAATAGGGATCTAGATTTGGAAGAATCCAAATCCGAGCTGGAAGTGAGGGCCTACTTAAGGGAACTAGCCAATAAGAACTGCTCCCTGGACCAGATGACCTGCTTCCTGGGCTCCGGCGCCTATGACCACTATATACCATCGGTAGTCAACCATATCATCTCAAGGAGCGAATTCTACACATCCTATACCCCCTATCAGCCAGAAATTAGCCAGGGGACACTACAATATATCTTTGAATACCAAACTTTAATTTGCAATTTAACTGGCATGGAGGTATCAAACGCCTCCCTATATGACGGTGGGACGGCCATAGCCGAAGCAGCATTAATGGCAGCTGCCGTGGCTAGGAAGAAGGATGTAATCATATCTAAGAGTGTGAGGCCAGAGGCCAGGAGAATATTAAAGACCTATGCCCATATACAGGATTTAAATATAATTGAAGTGGATATAGCTGAGGGGGTTACGGATTTAGAAAAGCTAAAATCCCTAGTAAATGATGATACGGCAGCGGTAATCATCCAAAGCCCTAACTTCTTCGGCCTAATAGAGGACTTGGAAGAGGCGGCAAAGATTGCCCATAAGGGCAGGAGGACCTCCTTTATCGCTTCAGTAGATCCAATCTCCCTAGGTATACTAAAGAGGCCTGGAGAATTGGGAGCGGACATAGTGGTAGGAGAAGGCCAGGGAATGGGTATACCACTTTCCTTTGGAGGGCCATATCTAGGCTTTATGGCAGCTAATAAGGACTATATGAGGAAGTTGCCTGGAAGGATAGTAGGACAGACTGAAGATATGGAGGGTAAGAGGTCCTTCGTCTTAACCCTAACTGCCAGGGAGCAGCACATAAGGAGAGAAAAGGCCACATCCAACATCTGCTCTAACCAAGGCCTAAATACCCTAGCAGCTACCGTATATTTAGTAACCCTAGGAAAGGAAGGCTTAAGGGAGGTAGCATTACAAAGCACTAAGAAGGCCTATTATGCCATGAAGAAGTTAACGGAGTCAGGAAAATATAAGCCCTTATTTAACAAGCCCTTCTTCAAGGAATTTGCACTTACATCCGATATAGAGCCGGAAGTGATAAACAAGAAACTAAGGGATGAAAATATCATAGGTGGTTATGACCTAGGCCAAGATTACCCTCAATATAAGAATGCTATCCTTTATGCCGTAACTGAAAAGAGGACCAAGGCTGAAATAGATCGATTGAGTAGTATATTGGAGGGGATATAATGGCTTACGATAAATTAATATTTGAACTATCGAAAGAAGGTAAGAAGGCCTATAGGTTACCACCATTGGATGTGGATGATATAGATGTTGAGGAGCTTATTCCTGAAGAATATTTAAATAAGGAGGAGCTGGACCTACCAGAGGTTAGTGAAGTAGATGTAATCAGGCACTACACCAATCTATCCAACAAAAACTATGGGGTAGATACGGGCTTTTACCCCTTAGGATCCTGTACTATGAAATATAACCCTAAGATAAATGAGGATATGTCTAGGCTAGAGGGTTTTGTTAACCTGCACCCCCTACAGGGGGAAGATTGCATCCAGGGTTCCCTTCAATTGATGTATGAGTTGGAGAAGGCCCTATGCGAAATAGCAGGGATGGATAGGATGACCCTGCAGCCTGCAGCAGGTGCCCATGGGGAGTTAACAGGCCTTATGATCATTAAAGCCTATCATGAAAAGCGGGGAGATAGTAAGCGAAATAAGATCATTGTCCCCGATTCAGCCCATGGAACTAACCCAGCTACAGCAGCTATGGCAGGCTATAAGCCTATAGAGGTAAAGTCTACGGATAAGGGTATAGTGGACGTGGAATCATTGAAGGAAGTAATAGGGGATGGGGAAGATATAGCAGGCCTGATGCTTACTAACCCCAATACCCTGGGACTCTTTGAAAAGGATATAGTGGAAATAGCTAGGCTTATTCACGATGCAGGAGGACTCCTCTATTATGACGGAGCCAATGCCAATGCCATCCTAGGCCGTGCAAGGCCGGGGGATATGGGATTTGATGTGGTCCACTTCAACATCCACAAGACCTTTTCAACCCCCCACGGTGGTGGTGGACCTGGTGCTGGCCCAGTAGGAGTGAAGGAGCACCTGGTGGAATTCTTACCCACTCCCATGGTGGAGAAGGATGGAGATAGGTATTATCTAGACTACGACTATCCAAATACCATAGGTAAGGTAAAGGATTTCTACGGCCACTTTAGCATCCTAGTTAGGGCCTATTCCTACATCCTAACCATGGGAAGGGATGGACTGAAGAAGGTAGCAGAAACCGCTGTATTAAATGCAAATTATCTCTTAAGCCAACTAAAAGATGACTACTATCTGCCGATAGATACCTTATATAAGCATGAATTTGTATTAGGTGGCCTTAAAGGGGATAATCTAGAGGCTACAACCCTAGATGTAGCTAAGAGGCTGTTAGATTATGGCTTCCATCCACCCACTGTATACTTCCCATTGATAATAAGAGAAGCGTTGATGATCGAGCCTACTGAAACGGAAAGTAAACAAACCCTAGATGAATTTGCTAAGGCTATGAAAGAAATTGCAGAGGAAGCCAGGACTAATGTTAAGCTATTGAAGGAAGCACCACACAATACCATAGTTAGAAGGCCTGATGAGGTAAAGGCGGCAAGAAATCCTGTGCTGAAGTACGAAGGGTAGGTGTAATACTTGACCAAGAGGATTGCAATTATAGGGGCAGGTCCTGGTGGCTATGTGGCAGCCATCAGGGCTGCCCAATTAGAGGCTGAAGTTTATCTAATTGAAAATAGGGAAATAGGTGGAACATGCTTAAATAGAGGCTGTATACCCACTAAGACCTATTTTAAGAATGCACAGATTATGAATACCCTAAAAAGGGCTCAGGAATTTGGCATCCAATTAGAGGGCTATAAGTTAGATGCCAAGGCCCTATTAGAGAGGAAAAATAGGGTAGTTAGGGACTTAGTATCCGGAATCGAAAGGTTAATCTCATCTTATAAAAATATTGAATTTGTAGCCGGAAGGGCCTCCTTAAAGGATAAAAATACCGTCTATGTAGAGCTTAATGAAGGAGGCAGTAGGGAAATAGAGGTGGGTAACATCATCATAGCCACTGGGTCAAAGGCTCAGATGACTGAAACTAAGGGGGTTGACTTGGAGGGGGTCTTGACATCGGATGATATACTAGAATTAGATGAAATTCCTAAGA
>JAAYLY010000191.1 GCA_012521625.1 Tissierellia bacterium
AATATAGCCTAAGGGAGTTAGAGGGGACTGAAGAACTATTTAAATGCGATTCCGTCATCATAGCCGTAAGCCAAAGCCCTAAGAATAATATAGTAGTCAACAACAGGGGCTTTAGAACCATTAGGGACGGCCTCCTTTACGTTAACGAATTAGGTGAAACCAGCCGCAGGGGTGTATTTGCTTCTGGAGATGTGGTGACCGGGGCTAAAACCGTAGTAGAAGCAGTTGTCCATGCCAAGGTAGTAGCTGACTCTATAGATCGATATTGCAGATATGAAAGAGAAGTTAGCAACTTAGAATAGCTACTAAAGATAAGACATATTGATTTATTCAGTATGTCCTATCTTGTCTTGTAAGGATTTCGGTCATACAGTTAAATTGTATAAGTATTTTAAGGCAGCATTCCTAAGAATTATTATTATAATCTGCATAATTATTCAAAAAATTCTTCAAATAAGGGCCATTATATCATTGGTAATTATAAAATAGGTAAGGAGAGCAGATTAAATGATTAATTACAATGAAGATTTGGATTATTTACAACCCATTCAAATAGCCGATGGGATCTATTGGATAGGTTTCTACGACGATAATGCAGGGCTCCATTGCAATCCATATTTAATTGTAGAAGGGGACGAGGCTGTAATAATCGATGGAGGTAGCAGGGACCATTTTAGTACAGTTATGTTGAAGATCCTTAGACTAGGTGTTAAACCTAAAAATATCAACCGTTTGATATATTCACACTTTGATCCAGACCTTTGTGGTAATCTGCCCCATCTTGAAGCCTTAATAGATAGTCCGGAATTAAGGATTATATCCCATAAGGAAAACAACACCTTCCTCAACTATTACTCCTCTGTTACACCTAAGCTTTGTATAGAAGATTTAGGTTTTGAGCATACCTTTAAAACAGGTCGGAAATTAAAGTTTTATCTGACACCCTATGCCCATGCACCAGGCAATTTTATAACTTACGACTGCAAAACAGGGACTCTTTTTACTAGCGATATTTTCGGTTCTTATGATGAAACCTGGAATTTATATGGCTCCCTAAATGAGGAGTGCCATAGCTGTAATCCTGAAAAATCCTGCCCCACCTATAAGACCAGCTGTCCCATCTATGGCATAATAGAATTCCATAGGAAATCCATGAACTCTGCCAGTTCCTTAAGGTATGCCCTAGAGATAATAGAGGAAATCGATCCAATCCTAGTAGCTCCTCAGCATGGTAGCTTAATAGTCTCCAAGAAGGACTTACAGACCATCATCCGAATCCTAAAGGAGGAAGAATATATAGGTTTCGACTACTTTTTACAGGAGAAGAGAAATGGAAGTTAAAAAGCTCTTTAAGTTTATAGAAAATAATAATACTGAGGATAAGTTGATTAGACTCCAGCTAGATCGATTTGCCGACAAAATAGATAATCAGATCCAGAATAAGTTGATGACAGACCTGATGGTTAAGTATGCTGATCTTTCCAAGAGCTTCGAAGAGAAGAATAAGCTATTGTTGGAGAATCGAAAAAAGCTACAAAAGTACAACCTACACCTGGAAGAGTTGGTAAATGAGAAGGTTAAGGAGATTACGGAAGCTCAAATGGCAACTATCTTTGCTTTAGTTAAATTGGCAGAATCTCGTGACGATGAGACGGGCAACCATATTGAAAGGACGGCGGAACTATGTAGGCTACTAGCCAGCCTATTGAGAAAGCATACCGATTATAAGGAGCTAATAGATGAAAAATATATAGAAAACATCTATAAGGCCAGCCCCCTTCATGATATAGGTAAGGTGGGCATACCCGATGCAATCCTGCTAAAGAAGGGCAGGCTAAGTAAGGAAGAATTTGAGATAATGAAGACCCATGTAGATATAGGCTATAAAACCTTAAAGGAAGTCCATAGCCAATATAAGGGGAATTCTTTCCTACAGATGGGAATGGATATAACTAAGACCCACCATGAAAAGTGGGACGGGACCGGCTATCCAAGGGGCTTAGAGGGGCAAGATATCCCCCTTTCAGGCCGGATCATGGCCCTGGTAGACGTATATGATGCCCTGCGGTCTAAAAGGGTATATAAGGAAGCCTATTCCCATGATAAAAGCTTAAATATAATCCTAGACAATAAGGCTAAGCACTTCGACCCCCTGCTGGTGGAAGTATTTGCAGATAGCCATCTGGAATTTATGAAGGTCCATGATTACTTCCAATAATTCTTATAAATTTTACAAAATAAATTTAATAAATTATACAAAATGATTCTACTAAATCCCACAGTATATATCATAATATGTTAATCAATATGTTAATCGATAGATTGTATAAAAGATTATTACAAAAAAGACCTAAGAGATATGCTCCTAGGCCTTTTTTTTATTTAATATACTAAAGTTTCTTCCCAGCTGATAAAACTAAAATTTTAGCTAAACTAATGTATAGCTATAGCTTACCCCACTACTCCCTAAGAGTTTTTAAGGCCTTGCTCCAGGCTATAACCTGGTCGAATAGGGTTTGTACTGAGTCTTCATGGTGAGGCTGTGGTTTAAATACAGTCATATCCTCGAAGTCGGTAAAGAGTGAGAACATAACCTGCTGCCTTACGTCTGCCATCTGCAACTCACCAGCTATTAGCCTTAGGTGTTCTACAGCTCTAACTCCCATGGCGCTACCATAGCTTACAAAGCCTACGGCCTTGTTAGCCCATTCTTGAGCTAGGTAGTCAATGGCATTTTTCAAGGCCCCTGGTACGGAGTGGTTGTACTCTGGAGTAACCATAATGTAGCCGTCGAATTGCTCAATCTTTTCTGACCATTTTAAGGTATGGTCCCTAGTATACTGCCTATATCCTGCTGGCATAGGTTCATCCAATAGGGGAAGGTCATAGTCTGCTATATCTATCAGCTCAAACTCTGCATCTGTCCTCTTCTGTGCCCTTTCATAAACCCACTTTGCAACGGCTTCGGCATTTCTTCCAGGTCTAGTTGATCCTATGATTATACCTATTTTTACCATTCCACAACCTCCATTTATATATTTTATTTAATTACTGTCCATAAATATTAGATTCTGAAAATAATATACCCTAATTATTAAAAAACTAACAAAAGCTAAACAAAAGGGAAATCCAATATACCTATCTAATGAAATAATATTCCCCCAGCTGAATAAACTAATATAAGAGAATTTGAGAATTAAATGGGGGAATTATTATGTCTTATAAAAAATTGTTAGCAATACTCTTATGTATTATTATCATTATAAGTTTAGCTAGAAGTAATTTTAGTTATAGATCGGATATAAAAAATAAGTCCAAGACCCAAGTTAATACAGAAGAAAAGGGTATAGATAATAACGATAAAATAAGTGATGAAAATACCCCAGGGGTTAAGGCAGGGGATAATCAAGCTAAAGGGGATGAAGGCTTAGATCTAAATGATGATAAGATAATTGAGCTTGAGGACCATGAAGCCCATGAAGTCCATGAAGGCCAGGGGAAAACAGAAGATGTAGAAAGAGCATCAGGGGATAAAGAAGACTTTGAGGAAGTTCCAATCTATGAATTTAGAATAGATAAGCTGCAATTGAGGGAAGGTATAGCCAATGAGGACGTATTAAGGCTTATTAGGTTTTTAAATATAAAGGGATTTGATTTAGAAGAGAGCTATTACTTTAATAGCCAGCTTAAGGAGGCAGTAAAAAAATACCAAAGGGAAAATGGTTTAGAAGCTGACGGTATAGTAGGGGCAAAGACTTTAAGTAGGATTAATCAGGATATGAGGGAAAGGCTAATATCCATCCCCTATATAGAATTAAGCTTGCCGGAGCCAGTGCCAGTGGGTGATTGGCTGCTGGTAAATAAAGAGAGCAACACCCTCTACCATTATAAAAATAAGGAATTAGTAAGAAGCTATCCAGTGGCCACGGGAAAATTACCTGAATTAACCCCGGAGGGAAAATTTACCATCATCATCAAGTTTGTAAATCCCTATTGGGGTGGTGCCGGCAGGTATGATCCGGTGGAAGGTGGTGCACCCAACAATCCTTTAGGAAAGAGATGGATGGGTTTAAATATTAAGGGTGGGAGAGTCTATGGAATCCATGGAAACGCCAACTTCGACAGTATTGGTAAATACATCACCCTAGGCTGTATAAGGATGTTTAACGATGATGTAGAATACCTCTTCGACTTAATTGACTACAACACCCCCGTTTGGATTTACTCAAGCCTTCCAGAAGCTCCTACTGAAATAGTAGTTAAGGGTGACAGGGCTAAGGAAACAGGAACCCTAAATGCAGCAGAAGGTGGAGAAGAGGGGGAAGAGGGTAATAATATAAAAGAAGTTGAAAGATTTAAAGATGGAAATTTATATAGGATACTGATGCTAGAATATAGAAAATATATTACTGAAGATTAAATTTAGCCCAAAGCTAGGAAAAATATGTTAAAATTTAATGGTATTAAAGCAGATAGGAGGAAACAAGAGTAGACAGATGATAAAATTTCTCATAAGAAGATTTGTAAAAAGACATGAAGAAGTTACTGATAAGGACGTAAGGGAAGCCTATACGGTCTTATCGGGAGTAGTAGGAATTATCTGTAATCTGATTTTATTTTTGTTAAAGCTGGTAATCGGCTTATTAATAAATAGTATAGCCGTAATTTCAGATGCCTTTAATAACTTAACGGACCTGAGTACTTCCCTTGTAACTATAGTTGGGGCAAAGTTGAGCAATATGCCTCCAGATGAGGAACACCCCCATGGTCACGGTAGGTTTGAATATATAGCATCCCTGGTGGTTGCCTTTATAATCTTTGCAGTGGGCCTATCCCTCTTTAAAACTTCAATTAAGAAGATTATCAAGCCTGAAGCCTTGACCTTCAACTGGTATTCCATCATCATCCTATTTTCATCCATATCCATTAAGCTGTGGATGTATTCCTATAATAAATATATTGGAAAGCTGATTAATTCCAGCATTAACAAGGCGGTAGCCCATGATAGCTTAAACGATGCTTTGGCAACCTCAGCAGTGGTCATCGGTATAATCCTGGGTAATTATCTCCCCCTTCCTCTAGATGGGATCCTTGGACTACTTATCTCC
>JAAYLY010000192.1 GCA_012521625.1 Tissierellia bacterium
GTTAGAAATGTTAGAAGATATTGAAGTTAGTTTTTATTAAGCCCAAAATTAGACCTCTTATAATCGCCCATAAGAGCTTTCTATTTGCAACGAATATTAAACTATGCCTAAACATAGTAACAAAATCATCGGACAAGCATATATTATATTTAGGCAACTCATTAACGGCCTGGAAGATTTAGACTAATTATAATGAGAAATAAAAAAGGACCTATTTTAGGTCCTTTTTTATTTCGCGTACCACTATAAAGCAAAATATAACCAAATATATAAAAAACTAAAAAATAAAAATGGCTGATTTTCAACCTATCAGCCATTATCAAAATATAAAATGGTCGGGATGACTGGATTTGAACCAGCGGCCCCAAGTCCCCCAGACTTGTGCGCTACCAAGCTGCGCCACATCCCGATTGTTAAATTTTTAAAGTCTAATAATCATTATAGCAGCTTTTTTAAAAAAATCAAGCCTTAAATTATACTCATAATAAATCTTATCATAAATGATAATACTAAAATCTAAGAAAGAAACACTAGAAAAAGAAGGATAATTTTGCCTTCATAAGTATTTTATTGGTTTAAGGATTATGCTATAATGTTTAATAAGCATTGTTTAGGAGGTATGAATTTGTTTTTGTTTTTATATAGATTGGCTATTACCCTCTTTATTTTCAGCCTTTCAGGTTATATCTTAGTGGTGATGAGGGAGAAGTTCTTCCTTAAAAACAATATGATCATCATAGATAATAAGTATTTAACGCAGCAAGACCTGGAAGAGGCGGATATTAGAGAGTTTATCTTCAGAGGACAGGTTTTAAAATCAGGGGATGAAATCTTAGTCTATACTAGGGATAGGCGGAAGGTCCTAGGCACCATAATTGGGGCCAAGAAGGACGATGATACTATCCATATAATAACTTATAAAAACCGAATAGTGAAATGTAGGGTAGAAGACATATTGAAATTTAAGGTCATCAGTAAGTACGGTAGATTTTTCAACAGCTAGAGGTGATAGTGTGTCCTATGAAGATAGAAAAAGAAGGAGATTAATAAAGAGGAAGATTAGAAATATATTATTTCTTGGAATCCTATTCTTATTTATGGCTAGGACAGCCTATGGTATAATCTTTAAAAATCCTAAGACTGCCCTAGCTGAAGAAAGGGAATATGTTATATCCATAGTGGCGGATTCCATCCTAATAAAGGATGAAAGGGTCTATGAGCTAGTAGGCCATGGGTCTTTTAATAAGGAGCTGGAAGAGGGGAAGAGGATTTCCCAAGGATATGAAATCGCCAAGGCTCACATCGTTAAGGATATAAGTAGTTTAAAGGACGAGCTTGAAGAGATCGATAGGGCCATAGAACAGCTAAGTTCAAAAAATGAAGGCCCCCAAATTTTCCAAGCTGATGTGGAAGATCTTCAGTCTCAGAGGGAGGAATTAATAGATCAATTACAGAGGATGATCAGGGAGAAGGACTACTCTCAGATAGAAGGCCTAAAGGAAAAGATAAAGGCTACTGATGATAAATTGACCAGGGTTTCAGCAGACGACAGCCTTTTAAATCAGAGTCTAGATAGATTAAGGGCTAGAAGGGAAGAGATTGTGGAGGAGATTAAGGATAACAGCTTAAGCTATTATGCCGATAGGTCTGGAATCTTTTCCCTTGAAATAGATGGATATGAAAATGTATACATTCCCAAGGATTTTGAAAACTATACCTATGAACGGCTTCAAATACCTGAGAAGCTAGAAGAAGCTGAAGGGGATACGGATAATAGGAAGTTTAAGATAATCAACAACTTCAATTGGTATTTGGCCATAAAGATTGATAATATAAAAAATATAAGTTCCTTTGAAGTCAAGGATTCAATTTTTGTGAAAATTGCCGATATAGATAGGGAGCTAAGGGGCCAGGTGGTGGCCATCAATGAATCTAAAGATAAGGCAGTTATAGTGGTGGAATTCGATTCTCACCTACACGACTACTACAATATGAGGTTTCCCAAGGTGGAAGTTGTAACCCATAGGCAGGATGCCTTCTTAATCCCCACCAGGGCCATAATTGAAAAAGATGGACAAGCTGGGGTCTATATAAAGGAATTTAACGGCATCGTTAGATTTAGGCCAATTGAAATATTAGCTGAAGAAGGAAAATTTACTTTCATCTCCAGGGGGGATGAAAATAGATATATAAAAAATAAATCAGGTGAAAAGGAAAGAACCATTTCATTATATGATGAAATTCTCATAAATCCCCAGATGTTTAAGGAAGGGGAAATATTAAACTAGTGGGAGGTCGTTAATATCTTAAGGGAAAATATTGAGAGGATTAATGAAGATATTAAAAATATACTTATAAAAACTGGCAGGAATGAGGATGATGTAACCCTTGTGGCTGTTACAAAGACTGTGGATGTGGCCACTATAGAAGAGGCTATAGGGCTTGGGATTACAGATATAGGAGAAAACAGGGTTCAAGAGTTAAGGGAAAAAATTGAGGCCATAGGGGAGGGGGTAAATTACCACCTTATAGGCCATTTACAGACCAACAAGGTTAAATACATAATAGATAAGGTTAAGCTTATCCATTCCTTAGATAGGCTATCCCTAGTTAAGGAATTGGATAAAAGGGCTAGGCAGCGTCAGCTGGTAATCGATACCCTAGTCCAGGTGAATGTGGCTGAAGAGGAGAGCAAGTTTGGCTTAAAGGTGGAAGAAGTTCTACCCTTTATAGAAGAGGTCCTTAAGTACGAAAATATCCGTATAAGAGGCTTGATGACCATAGCTCCCTATACGGATGATGAAGCCCTTCTTAGGAAGATCTTTAGGACCATGTATAAGTTAAAGGAGGATATCAGTAAGCGTAAGTATGAGAATTTAACTATGGATTATCTATCCATGGGAATGACCAACGACTACAAGATTGCCATTGAAGAAGGGTCTAATATGATTCGTGTTGGTAGTGCCATCTTTGGAGCTAGAAAATATTAGGAGGTTTGGTTATGAGTAACTTTATGGACAAGTTTAAGTATATTATCGGTATCGATGATTATGATTTTGATGAAGATGAAGAGGAGCAACACCATGAAGAGGAACTAGA
>JAAYLY010000025.1 GCA_012521625.1 Tissierellia bacterium
AAGGATTTATTGCTGTTCTCCCTGGTCCAGTCTACTATCTTGGACCTAAAGTGGATCTCGGTTAATCAAGCTAGTAGCTAATTAAGAATTGTAGATATGTTAAAACTAATATCTTAATGGATATAGATTATAGGTGAGTATAACAATCAGGGATAACAGCTTATATTTTCATATATATCACAAAATTTTATACAATAAAGGAAAAAAGTACTTGATAATTTAAAAATCTAGTGCTATAATCAATATCATTAAAATTAAAATTAAATATTTCGGATGAAGATAGCGGGAGAGAGATCATTAAGTTGATCCGCCGAAGATGTAATACTTTCAGGCAAAAGGACCGCTATTGGACGAACCTCTGGAGAGCCTCATTATGAGCACCGAAGGAGCAAGCCTGGTAACTGGCGAAACTCTCAGGTAAAAGGACAGAGTGTAGACGAAGTTCTTTGTTTATGAGGCTAAATCATTTTTTGATTTAGCCTTTATTGTTTGTGATGAGGTCTCCCTTTTTCAGAATTACTTTTACACAAATTTAAAAGGGAGGTTTTTTTATGGAAAATCTTTTACAACGTATCAATGAATTAGTATGGGGTGCCCCCTTACTAATTGCCCTAGTAGGAGTGGGAGTCTACTTTACCCTTAGACTCAATTTAATTCAAATCTTTAAATTACCACTAGCTTTAAAGTACTTATTTACTAAAAACGATGACAAGGAGGACTATGAAGGGGATGTATCCAGCTTTGGAGCCCTATGTACTGCCCTAGCGTCTACTATTGGAACTGGTAATATAGTGGGAGTAGCTACAGCCATTAAGGCAGGTGGACCTGGCGCATTATTTTGGATGTGGGTGGCCGGCTTCTTTGGGATGGCTACAAAGTATAGTGAGTGCCTTTTGGCGGTTAAATATAGGGTGGTGGATGAGAACGGACAGATGTCTGGAGGACCAATGTACTACATCGAAAGAGGTATGGGTAATAGATGGCTGGCTAAGTTCTTTGCTATCGCTGGAATTGGGGTAGCCTTCTTTGGAATAGGTACCTTCCCACAGGTAAATGCCATTTCCACTTCAGTTAAATCCACCTTCAACGTCCCCATCTATGTTACTGCAGCTATTATTACTATCCTAGTTGCTCTAGTAACGGTAAAGGGTATAAAGAGTATATCTAGAATTGCTGAAATCCTAGTACCCTTCATGGTCATTGTCTATGTATTTGGATCATTATTTATCATTGGTTTAAATATAAAAATTCTACCAGATATTATTAAATTGGTCATTAAAAGTGCCTTTACACCTACGGCTGCCAGTGGCGGCTTCTTAGGTGCCACCGTAATGATGGCTATAAGAAATGGGGTGGCTAGGGGAGTCTTCTCCAACGAATCTGGTTTAGGTAGTGCCCCTATAGCAACGGCGGCAGCCAAGACTAATTCCTGTGTAGAGCAGGGACTTATCTCCATGACTGGTACCTTTATCGATACTATAATAGTCTGTACCATGACTGGGCTAATATTGATTATATCAGGCCAGTGGAATAGCAATTTAGCAGGGGCAGATATGACTAATATGGCCTTTAAAACTTCCTTGCCCTTTGGGGGTAACCTAATCGTAACCCTAGGACTAATCCTATTTGCCTTTACTACCATCCTAGGTTGGAATTATTATGGCGAGAGATGTGTAGAATACCTATTTGGCGTTAAGGCAATCAAGGCCTATAGGATTATATTTGTAGCCTTAGTGGGACTTAGCCCATTACTTAAGTTAAATACCATCTGGCTGCTGGCTGATATAGTCAATGGTCTAATGGCCATACCTAACTTAATAGCCCTAATGGCCTTAAGGGGTGTAGTCTATGCTGAGACTAAGGACTACTTTAACAAGCTATCTAGGGCTAAGTTAGAGGCTAGGGCCCATATAGTTAATTAGAAATTTAGGATAGGCCTAAATTAAAAATATAGCAATAAAAAATAGTAATAAAAAATATCCTATTTATTGATGTTCCACTCTAATTAGGGATAAGATGTAGTGGATAAACGCCAGTTAGTATCCTATTAGGAGACTTCATGAAGATAGGTAGCCATGAAGAATGTAGGCAAGTATCAATTATGGCAGGTGTGGCCGACTACGACCTGCCAAAGGGTACTGTATTAAAAGTAGAAGGCCATCACCATGAAATCCAAGGCCTAACCCCTCAATTGTTAGAAAGGACTGATGCAGCTAATTTGGCTCCCTTCTACTTATTAGATAATGCCGTACTTCTTAATAGTGTTAAAAAAGGCCATCCTATTACAATAGAAGATGTAGACCTATCTGGCATAGCAACTTATGAATTATATAAAAAGGGTTTAGAATTATAAAAACTTATATTTGTAGGTTAGGTTTTGCCATATTAAAAGGTCCCTAATGGGACCTTTTGTCTTGTTTTATTTATTGTTGTTATGCATAATACATTTTTTTATACCTTAAACAACTACCCTAATATTTACTTTATCCCCTCTAATAATTTTTCAGTAGCTAAGACCTCCTTAGGTACTGCTGCCCTTACGGTAATCTTAGGATCTACCAGCTGGGAGATCTTTAAATCCATTACAAGGCTGGCTAACATATAGGCATCCTCGAAGTCGAAGTCTAGGGCATCCTTAATGTGGCTTACCATTTGTGAAGCAGCTTCATAGGTGGCTTGGTCCAGGTTATCGCCGGAAGCTAGGACCATAATCTCCCTTTCTGTTTCTAACAGTGGCCATTTGGTATATTTACCCTTGATAACATCCACTTCTAGGGTAACTTTTCCGGGTATTTCCAATCCAGTGATGCAGATTTCCCCATCCCCCATTAGGGCATGGCAGTCTCCTAATGCCAGCAGGGCCCCTTCCTGATTAACGGGGAAGTATAGGGTGGAGCCGATTTTGATTTCTGTAGTATCCATATTGCCGCCATGCTTCCAAGGAGTTGCAGTTGGCCATTCTCCATCTTCCTTAGCTGGTGCTACCCCTATTACTCCTATCATTGGTTCTATGGGGATCTTGATGCCGTTGAATATGGCATAATTATCTTCTATAGGAATTATCTTAACCTTATTTTTAGTAACCTGATCTCCTAATAAGCCTTCTCCTGGAATGGTCATGGCCACGCCTTTATCTTCCACTTCTATATCTATTATCTTAACCTTAAGCAGATCTCCCACTTCAGCACCTTCTACATAGATGGGGCCGGTAGCAGGATTTAGGCAATCAAAGTCTAGTTCTTTAAGTGTCATATCTTCACTCTTTATCTGTTGAAAGAAGCAGTCGTTAGTTTCTACTACGAACCTTTCCTTAGGCTTTACCCTTTCAATATAATCCATCTCATTTTTAAACTTATAAATAACCTTCTGGCCTTTAATTATCTTCATAAGGACCCCCCTTTATCAATTTAAATCGTAGTATCTAGATTCTATCAGAATAGTTTGAACTTATCAAGGAAATTAAGCTTTAGTTGAAATCTCTAATTGTAATGCCTAGGATCTTCTGATAATATAAATATTAGGGTTAACGTTTACAAGTGACAGCAGGTGTGCTGGGAGGGAAAAGAAAATAAGGAGGTATAAAATGAAAAAAAGATTACTGTCGTTAATTTTGGCCTTTACCCTGATTTTTAACCTATCGCTGTCCGTATTGGCCAATGAAGCTATTGATATCTTCTTTAATGGAGAAGAGCTTACACTGGCAGATGGGGCCTACTTAGAAGAGGGCAGGGTAATGGTGCCAATCCGCCATTTAGTGGAGGCTATGGGCTACCAGGTGGAATGGGATGGAGGAAGTAGAAGTGTCCTAGTTTCCAAGGGAGATAGGGAAGTTAGCTTAAAGATTGGCAGCAGCAAGCTTTTAGTAAATGGGGAAGAGCTGGAGCTTTCTACAGGACCAGTCCTTAAAAACAGCAGGACCTATATTCCACTGGAGCTTTTAAGTAAAGCCTTTGATTTAGTCATTGGATGGGACAATAAGCATAGGATACTAAATATTACAGAAGAAAAGCTAAATACAGAGGAAATATTTAAGCTTTCCCAGGAGGCAGCCCTTAGGGAGAAGCTAGATGAGTATTTAACTGCTTTGAGGAATAATAGGAACTTCCAGGGTAGCGTACTTATTGCTAAGGATGGAGAATTAATTCTTAGTAAGGGCTATGGTTATTCAGATGTGGACCAGCTAACGGAGAATAAGGCCCAGACTAAGTTTGCCATAGGGTCTGTAACTAAGCAGTTTGTGGCAGCAGGTATATTGATGCTGGAGGAAGAAGGCCTATTAAGCCTAGAAGATCCAGTTTCTAAATATATACCAGAGCTGACCCATGGGGATTCCATTACCCTCCACCAGCTATTAACTCATAGCTCTGGCCTGGTAAACTTTACTGAAATAGCTGAGCTCTTAATGGTAAGCGAGGAAATAGATAGCCCATGGCAGGTATTGGACTATGTAAAGGATAAGGATTTAATGTTTAAGGCTGGAGAGAAGTTCAGCTATAGCAACACTAATTATCTCTTGTTGGATTTAATAATTGAAAGGGTTAGTGGGGTAAGCTGCAGCCAATTCTTAAAGGAGAATATATTTAAGCCTTTAAAAATGGATAATACAGGCTTTGTCTACGAGGACGGCCATCTAGATGCCACCGCCTATGCCGGCCATTTAGATGTGGTGCCGGTAGATGATGAAATGGTATTAAAGATAGCCTTTGGTGCCGGCAGCATGTATTCCACCGTTGAGGACCTATATAGGTGGAACCAGGCCCTATTTAATGGGGGAGTCCTAAAGGCTGAGTCCCTAGAAAAGGCCTTTGCTCCCCATGTGGAGGTTTCAGAAGGAGTTCATTATGGTTACGGTTGGATGATAGGGGACCTAGGTTTTGAAAAGGATATTAGCCATGGTGGAAATACCATAGGATTTACGGCTGAGATTTCAAGGTTAGAAGAGTTGGGCCTAGACCTTATAATCCTATCCAACAAGGGGGCTGTAAACACTTCAGACATCAAAGCTAGTATATTTAGGATAATCTTAGGGGAAGAAGTAGAATTGCCAGAGCCTATGGAGGTCATAGAATTAGAGGATGCTATCTTAGACAGATATGTGGGTAAGTACGAATTCTTCCCTGAATTAGGCACCTCCTATATAGAACTAGTTAGGGCTGATGGAAAGCTATTAGCCTATCCTGAGAACAGGCCGGCCTTCGAGCTCTATCCACAAAGTGAAACTAAGTTCTTTGCAACCCTAGGGGATATAGTCATAGAGTTTATAATAGAGGAAGATGGCAGTGTAAGTAGCTTTAACTATACTGAATCAGCCTTGACTAGGGTTTGTAAGAGGATAGTTGAGGAGGAAAGGGAAGAGGAAGTAGTAGATATAGATCCGGCAGTCTTTGAAGATTATGTAGGGGAATATGAAATCTTCCCTGAAATTGTAATAAAATTCTTTACTGAGGAGGGCAAGGTCTATGCACAGATTACAGGCCAGCCTTCCTTTGAACTAACACCAGTTTCTGAAAATGAATTTGTCAATAAGATGATTGATGCCAACATCAGCTTTGCTAGAGATGAAGAGGGTAAGGTTGTGGAATTGATCCTTAAACAACTGGGTGTTGAGTATAGGTGTAAGAGGCTGTAAGGCATGTGTTTTGAGTCAGCTTAGGAGTTAGCTTATAAGAAATAGGGACGGTTTAAGCCGTCCCTTTTTTTCCACTACCCTATTATCTATATTGGGTTTTTCCCAATTTGTATCTAAATTGGATGGGATATGTTGGTTTTAAATTTAGGCATAATTGATAAAGAGATATCATATCTTGAAGGCAAAGTTCTGATATGATAACGTTTAACCTAATTAACAACAGAAGTCTCCCATCTTCTATAAGTGGGAGATGAATGTTACTTGACAATTCCTTCCTTTATGATATAA
>JAAYLY010000193.1 GCA_012521625.1 Tissierellia bacterium
AGATATTCTGATAAGTGGGTTCATGTCATAGTTTTGTAGCTTATCGTTGTAGAAGTCATGATAGATATTTGAGTATAGTGGAAGTTCTGGTAACAGTTCATTCCATCTTACGATGAAGTCTACAAATTTTTGCTTAAATCCATCTCTGTCTTCTGGGTCAGTTAATACTATAGCTTTAGCTAATTGGTCTAATTGTTCATCTTCTATATGAGTATTATTCCATGGGTGACCTGGCTCATAGTAATTGGATTGGTCATAAATTGGGTTGAAGTTTGAAGCTAAGTTGTACATATGGTAAGTTGGAACTCCATACTTAGGATCTTCAATAGTGTTACGCTCTAGGTAGTTTAGAAGCTCAGTAAAGGTCATAACAGTTTGGTTGATCTTCATACCAGCTGCTTCTAGGTCTGGGTTCTCTTGTAATTTAATAGTTAACAACTCAGCAACTTCATTACCACTGGAAGCCCACTCGATTACTAATGGCATTAGAGTACCATCTTCTAACTTCTTGTAACGGATACCTTCTTTGTACTCATTACCATTTTCATCATATACCCATCCGCCTTCTTCTAATAGCTCAATTGCCCTTTCTAGGCTGTATGGATATTGATTTAATTTTTCGTTTAACTCAGCCTTAGTTTCTTGATAGAACCATAAAGCTTCACCGTAAGGTCCGTTAACAACTGAACCGAATCCTTCAGTAAAGGCCTTAGCAAAGTCGTTTCTATCTAATAGGTGGGCTAAAGCTTGACGAACTTCAGTAAATTGTGTTGGACCAAAGTCACATACGAATAATAATTTACCGTATCCAGCACGTGGGTAAGAAGTATAGGAGAATCCTCCTTGGTCAACTAGGTCAAGACCAGCATTGATTTCTGATCCACTGGCCATACCGAATAGGATATCTACTGCGCCTGTAGCTAACTCGTCTAGGGCAGTCTCTTCGTTAACTAATTTGTAGATAACAGTCTTAATCAGCGGTTTTTGACCCTCATAGTTACCAGCGTATTTTTCGTTTACCTCTAAAACTGCCTGTTTGGAAGCCTCATCATAGCTCTTTAATATATAAGGTCCAGTTGATGGACGAGGAATTTCACTTCTAGCATCATTTATCCTATCTCCAAAGTTTTCTACAGTGAAGTTGTCAGATAAATATGCACCGTTTCCATCATCAAGTACTTCTACAGTCTCGTCAGTCCAGAATGATAATTTAGTTGGGACTACGCTAGCCATTGGTAATTCGAAGAAATATGGCAGGTGAGCTGAGTCGATTGTTACGGAGAAGGTCATTTCGTCTAACAATCTTACTCCAGCAAACTCCTTGCTCTCACCAGTAGCAAAGTCCTTATAACCTACGAATTTTTGACCATAAGTATTACCAGCACCTAAATCAGCTACTACCTTTGAGGACCAGAATAATACTGTAGCAACATAGTCCTTAGCTGTAATAGGTGTACCATCGTCATATACTAAACCTTCCTTGATAGTCCATGTATATGTCTTGGAACCATCTTCATTTTCAACTACATCATAGTCTTCAACTACAGTTTCATTTACTAAGTACTCACCATCAAAGGTCATTGCAACTGTACCATAGTCAGTTATGAAGTTATAGATATCATATTCAGCTGCATTGTTTTGCCAATATGGTACCCAGTCACCAGATAATTCCGTAGTATTACCTATTATAATCTGCCCCATTGGCTCTGATGGTTTTTGTGGTGTTTCTTCTCCACTTGGTTCTTCACCAACATCTGCAGGTGGTGTATCTGCTGGTTCTTGTTTTGATGAACATCCTACTAGGAATGATGAAAGAACCATGGAAAGGATAAGTAACATTAGTATACTTCTTTTCATCATTTTCTTTCCCCCTTAAAATTTTTTATTTTAAAAGATGATATGATTAGATCATATCACTTCAAAACCACCTTTAATATCCAAAGCTTTATAGACTAACTTCCTTTGAAATTATCTAACCGGTCTATATCAATTATCTAACAATTGCTATAATTCCCTTATATTCTATATCATACCTACCGATTTTTCAACTACTTTTTCACTTTAGCTAGTCCAATCGCTACAATTAATTTATATTGTAAATTTCTGAAAAATGAAATCTAGGAAAATAATATTTTTAATTATACCAACTCTGCTAAAGTATTGCAATGGTAAATTGGCGAAATTGTTTTAAATTCCAACATTCTGAATCTTTATCTTCTTTAAAGCTTTTTCCCCTAACATAAACTAAAATAGTAAAATTAATTCATTATTGAGACTACAAAGAATTATATAATGAATTCAATGTTAGAAACCATTAAAGTAAATATTTATCATTCCCCTATAGCTAAAAATGATTTAATTTATAATATGGCTAAAAGTTAAAATTTATCACTAGAGTTTCTAACTTCCCAATAACCATAAGTAGGATAAGGTTTTCTTAAGTCCTACACCTAAATACTTAATCACTATGATCCTTAATCTTTCCCTTTGAGACATAGATTAATAGGGATATAAAAGATTAAGCCGTGAGAATTAATCACCATATGAATAACCCTAAAGCTAAGTTACTAAGATTAGTAGCTAAAAGGCTAGCAAAATTAGGCTTAGTAATCCTAAAAGTTAGTAGTTATAAAAAAGGACTTACAGCTATTACTGTAAGTCCTTAAATTTGGTGCACCTTCAGGGACTCGAACCCTGGACTCCCTGATTAAGAGTCAGGTGCTCTACCAACTGAGCTAAAGGTGCTCGTCACTTTCAACATTACTAATTATACTACATCTTTTTAGCTTTGTCCATAATAAATTTAAAATTTCACCTCAAAAATTTAAATTATTTTTGAGGTGAAATTCTTATTGAAAATTCTTTCTTAAAAAGAAGATGGACAGGGTTCCTGGTCCCACATGAGCCCCAATAGTAGCTCCAATATCTCCTATTAAAAAGTCCTTAGCACCAAAACGCTCTTGGATCATTTCCTTTAATTTCAGAGCATTCTCCATATCATCGGCATGGGATATGGCTATAAGCTGCTTAGCTAGGTCCTCCCCCTTAGTTAAATCTTCCATTAGGTCCAACATGGTCCTGTAAACCCTATTTTTCCCCCTGACCTTTTCTATAGGGATTAGCTTACCATCCTCTACTTTTAGAATAGGTTTTATATTCAATAATCCACCTAAAAAGGCTTGAGCCTTAGTAACCCTGCCGCCCCTCAGTAGGTATTCTAAATTATCTACTGTAAAAATATGTTCCATATTGTCTAAATAAAAATCTACAATCCTTAAGATTTCTTCCTTAGTCTTGCCAGCCTTAGCCAATTCAGCGGCCTTTAATACAGTTAAGCCGAAGCCTAAGGAGGCAGATTTGGTATCTACTATAGTCAAATCAAAATCCGGAAATTGTTCCTTTATTTGTTCCTTTACAAAAACAGCTGCCTGATATGTACCTGATAGCTGGGAGGAAAAAGCTAAGTAGATGACCCTTTCCTTATTCCTGGCATACTCTTCAAATTTTTCATAAAAGCTACTTGGTGAAATCTGAGCAGTCCTATAAACTACTCCAGCCCTCATGCCATCATAAACAGTCTTTGGACTTATAGTTACCCCATCATAATATTCCTCACTATCCTTTATAACCATTAAGGGTAACATATCTATGTCATATTCTTCTAGTAGTTTTTTTGGTAAATCGCTGGCACTGTCCGTTAAGATTTTTACTCCCATATTATCTCCCCTTATATATAAAGCTATAAGTATTATATACCAATAATAGGATATTTTAATCCCTTATGACAAATTTTTATGTATATATCCAACTTTTAATAAATAGATTAGTAATAGGTAAATATGAGGGAGTGGTCTTATGAAATTTTTCCTTATAAAACGAAAGACTTTAAATTGGGTCCTGACTATAATCATAGCCATTCTAATATCCATAATTCTATTTAACATAATTAAATAGTTCATGCCTTAAATTTGAAACAACTTAGGAAAATAGCAGCTATTAGCTGCTATTTTCAGATTAACTTGATTTTACTTTTCCATATAAAAGGATTTTATAATACTCGTTAATTAACTTATCTAATTGGCAACTTAATTTCAGTGTATCTTCATTGTCTAGGCCTTTCACCACTAGTCTATTTAATTTTTCCTTTTGTGAATCGATTTCCTTTTCCAATAACATTAAATCTCTATCCACCTTAACAACCTCTTCTTTTGAAAATATTTACTCTTAAATATACCTAATTTATCTATGGATAAAACTAAGATTTAAATAATAATTTATACTTACTAAGGTAAATTTTCCAATTACCCTATAAGGACACAGCTTATTCCAAATGGTCCAACTTCTTTATAGTAGTATCCTTTTCAAGCATAAAGACCCTCTTACTATTTTCATCTAATGACAAGCCTAAGTTCTCTAAAAAGCTGCTAATCTTATCTAGTTCCTCTAGTTTCTTTTTGTCGTCGCTTAAAAGTAATCTAATCCTATTTAGATTTTCATCAATGGAGTTAACTTGTTCTAAAGCTTCCTCTTTATTATTATTTAAGGCATGAATATAGTATTGATAAATTCTAAACTTAATTTCACAGACCTCTCCTCTATATTCGTCCTTATAAAGGTCGTAAAAGGGCTTCAAATTTAATAGGACTTGGCTACCATAATCATAGACATCTATGATCTTCCTGTCCTCTATGGCTTTGGCCAGCAGGTTAATAGATTTTTTAAGCTCGGTCACCCTGTCCTTTGAAATCCCCTTCTTCAAGGCTTCGCTTTCATAATCACTCCAACTAATATATCCATTTTCTAAAGATTTGTCAATCTCTTTCCATCTTTCTTTTACCTTTTTTTCCTTATTTTTATCTTCCGTGCTTGAGCCATGTTCATGGGTACCTTGAGAATTTCCGCCTCCACCTTCCTGGCCTCCCCCTTGGTTCTTTCCTCCTCCTTGCCCTTCTTCCGCTGAAGATTGTTCACCCTCTCCAATAGATTCCTTTTGGGCCTCCTCTAGGCTTTCATCTCCCATTTCACTATCTAAATCTATGTCTAACTCTATCCTTTCTATCTTACCTACATTATCCAGTATCTTGTTAATTTCCCCTGTAAAACTACTTAACTTATCAGGGGCCTTATCCATTACTTTTACTTCCTTATTTTGCTGATTTTTATCTAAACATCCCACCAATAGTAATAATAAAATTAAGATGAAGATCAGTTTCCTGTATTTCAAAAAAAATCACCTCATGGATATTGTAACCATGAGATGCAATTAATATAATATCAAATTAAAATTAAGCTTTATAAAATGGGTGATAAAAGTCTAGATATAGATTCCTTTATCTTAACTATATTTGACCTATTTTGATAGATTTCCTCCGTTATCTCAGTACAATCCTCCAAGTCCTTGATAAATCTTTCCGTTAGCTTTAAATTTATTGCCTCATCATAAATAAAGGCATTTACTTCAAAGTTTAATTGGAAGCTCCTAATATCTAAATTAGCCGTACCTACAGAGGAAATAAAATCGTCTGACAGAATAACCTTGGAATGTAAAAAACCCTTATCATAAGTATAGAATCTAACCCCCGCCGGGAGTAATTCTCCTATATAGCTAAGGCTGGCCCAGTATACAAATATATGATCTGGCTTATTAGGTATCATCACCCTAACATCTACCCCAGATAAGCCAGCTACCCTTAAGGCTTCTAAGATACTATCATCAGGTATAAAATATGGAGTCATTATATAGACCTTATCCCTGGCGTTAGTTATCATCTTTAAGTAACCATCCTTTATACTTGGCCATCTAGAGTCCGGCCCACTACTTACTACCTGAATACCAACGCTATCTGAGCTTTCCACTGCCGGTAGATAGCTCTTACAGGCCTTAAGTTCATTTTTAGATGCAAAGCGCCAGTCTAAGTAGAATCTCCATTGGAGGGAGCTGACTGCAGATCCCCTAATCCTAATATGGGTATCCTGCCAATGGCCAAATTTCTTAGACCGGCCCAGATATTCATCTCCAATATTAAAGCCTCCCACATAAGCTTCCTTACCATCTATGATGCAAATCTTCCTATGATTCCTATAGTTAATCCTGACGGTAAAAAAGGGTACGAAAGGAGGGAAGAATATAGCTACATCTCCTCCCGCTTCCTTTAAGGCCTTTAGGGCCCTTCTAGATAGATTTCTACCACCCATACCATCTACTAAAAGTTTAACCTCGACTCCCTCTTTAGCCTTTTTAGTTAATGCTTCCAATACCTTCATGCCGATTCCATCGCTTTTAAAAATATAGTATTGCATATGGATGTATTCCTCAGCCCTATTTATACTTTCAAGTAAGGCTTGGAACTTTTCCTCCCCAGTAAAAAACAAATCTACCCTATTATCCTGAGTAAAGTAGGACTCGCTGTTCATTAAAAACATCTTTACTATATCCTCATAGCGCTGATAATTAGGATCCTTAAAATAGAAGTCGTTATTTTGAATTGCTTCCTTCTGTTCTAGGGCTATACTTCTAAAGCATTCATCTTCTAATTCCTTTATTTTAAACATCTTCTTCTTAGATAAATCTTGTCCTAAAAATAAGTATAGTATAAAACCTATACCAGGCAAAAAGGTCAAAACCATCAGCCAAAGCCAAGTTGAAGTGGGGTTCCTTCGCTCAAAGAATACCAGGATTACACCTAATAGGATGTTTATCCATAAGAGATTAATCAATATCCATTGATAATTATCCATTATCCCATCCAATATCACCCCACCCATTTATAATATTACTACCTATTTTTTTTAGATTTATATCGCTTACTTGTCTCCAAGATCTTTTTCCTGATTCTGAACTTGCTGGGAGTTACCTCTATAAGTTCATCATCTTCTATAAATTCCAAGGCCTCCTCTAAGGACATATTTATAGCTGGTGACAGCCTTAGGGCCTCATCAGACCCTGCAGCCCTTATGTTGGTCTGGTGTTTTTTCCTAGTTACATTAATTTCCAAATCCAAGCCCTTTGGATTACGACCAATAACCATACCTTCGTAGACCTCTTCACCAGGTGATATAAAAAGTGCTCCCCTTTCCTGGGCTGCATGTAAGCCATAGGTGGTAGCAATACCTGCTTCATAGGCTATAATGGAGCCGTAATTTCTTCTAGGTATATCTCCCTGATATGGCGCATAATCGTCAAAAACCGTATTTAGAATTCCATTTCCCTTAGTATCTGTTAAAAATTCCTGCCTGTAGCCTATTAAGCCCCTTGAAGGAATTCTAAAAACTAATCTAACATAACCTTTGGATTCGGTCATATTAAGCAATTGACCCTTTCTTTGACCTAATTTCTCTATTACTACACCAACAAATTCTTCAGCTACATCTACTGTAGTAATCTCCATAGGTTCATATTTTTTTCCCTCTATGATCCTATATAGTACCTGGGGCTTGGAAACTTGAAACTCGTAACCTTCCCTCCTCATAGTTTCTATTAGGACTGAAAGGTGTAACTCACCCCTACCAGAGACCTTAAAGGTATCGGGAGAATCGGTATCTTCAACCCTAAGACTGACATCTGTCTGAAGCTCTTTATATAATCTATTCCTCAGCTGCCTGGATGTTACAAATTTACCCTCCCTGCCTGCTAATGGGCTATCGTTAACGGAAAAAGTCATGGTAATAGTAGGCTCTGAAATCTTTACAAAGGGTAGGGGCTCTGGATAGTCTTTCAGACATATAGTATCGCCTATATTTATGTCCTCTATACCAGCTATAGCTATTATACTACCTATTTCAGCCCTTTCTACTTCAACCCTTTCTAATCCTTCAAATTCATAGAGTTTAACTACCTTTGTGATTTCCTTTCTTTCAGGCTTTGATTTATTAACTACTATCACTTCATCTCCAACTTTAATTCTGCCTCGCTCAACCCTTCCTATTCCAATCCTTCCAATATAATCATTATAATCAATGGTACTTATTAAAACTTGTAAAGGAGCATCCACATCTCCCCTAGGGGCTGTTATAAATTCCAATATAGTCTCAAATAAAGCCTTCATATCATTGCCCTGCTTTTCCATATCTAGGCTGGCTGTACCATTCTTAGCAGATGTGAAGACAAAAGGACAATCCAACTGTTCATCATCGGCTCCTAATTCTATAAAGAGATCTAACATCTCATCTATTACTTCATTTGGCCTTGCTTCTGGCCTATCAACCTTATTTATACAAACTATGGCAGGCAACTTTAAATCTAGAGCATTTTTCAAGACGAATTTCGTCTGAGGCATAGGTCCCTCAAAAGCATCTACTAGGACTACTACCCCATCTACCATATTCAATACCCGCTCCACTTCTCCACCAAAGTCAGCATGGCCTGGAGTATCTATAATATTAATCTTAGTATCCTCGTAATAAACGGCTGTATTCTTAGCTAGTATAGTTATTCCTCTTTCCTTCTCTATATCTCCTGAGTCCATAACCCTATCTTCAACCATCTGATTTTCTCTAAAAATCCCTGATTGCTTTAATAAGCTATCAACTAGAGTTGTTTTTCCATGGTCTACATGGGCAATTATGGCAATATTTCTTACGTCATCTCTAATTTTTATCATACTCAAATCCTTTCATTCTAAATTAATAAAATTAACTACATCTATAAAGTTTAGCAAAATGATAATTTCTAATAATAAAAGCTTCATAAGAAGCTTTAAAATAAATTATATCTATATGGTTATATTGATATGTGGCAAATTTCTTTAAGATTTCTCTTTATTCTTCCTCTTTATTACCTTCTTCTTCAATTTTCGATAAAAAAACTGATATTTAAAGTATCAGTTTTTACTTAGATCTTAGTCTTTGTTTTTCCAAATATTTTATAGCAGTGATTCGATTTTGATTGACTATAAGTTCATCGGATAAACCCTTCACCAATATAAGCCCTCTACCGCTACACTTTAAATCATAGGGGTCGTATTTTGAAAAGTCATAATCTATACCGTCACCTTCATCTTCAACCTGGATGATAATCTCTTTATCGTTTATCTCTAGGTTTAGCTTAATGCATTTGGTGTCTTGGCATTCATTTCCATGGAATACACCATTTATAACAAGTTCGTTTATTATTAATCTAATATCGAACATGGTATCTGAATCTTCAATAATCCCATCTAGCTTAGTTAGAAGCTCATCTACAAAATCCCTTATTAGGTTTAGGTCACTACAAACAGAAGCCGTATAGGTAAAGTCCATTTTTCTCACGTCCATTAATTTATTTTCATTATTATTTTACCCAAAAGCATATATATATATATAACTAATTAAAATTTAACTTATAAATGATTAATTTATGTAGGAGTGGGTAAAATTATTTATGATTACTATAGAAAGAAAGGAGAATTATATATGGAAAGATGGGTTTGTGGACCATGTGGTTGGGTTTATGATCCTGAAGAAGGTGATCCTGATGCAGGTATTGAGCCTGGTGTAGCTTTTGAAGATTTACCAGAGGATTATGTTTGCCCAGTCTGTGGTGCAACAAAGGATCTATTCGAAAAAGAAGAATAATACATAAGACCAGCAGTTGCTGGTCTTTTGTTTATTCTAAAAACTTAGAGAAAATTTCCCAGACAACTTCCCTATTGGACTTATCGGTGGCTGAATATGGAATTATGAGTTTAGGATCTTCCACCCCTAGTTTATTTCTTATAACTTTAATGTGCTTTTGCCATTTCCCCCTAGAGATCTTATCCGCCTTGGTTGCAATAACTATTCCAGAGAAGTTAAAGGATTTAATCCAATTATACATCATTAAATCCTGATTAGTAGGCTCATGTCTAATATCCACTATCAAGACTACTTCCTGTAAATTTTCCCTAGTGGTAAGATACTTATTGATTATTTCTGCCCATTTCTCCTGCTCAAGCTTAGATACCTGGGCATAACCATATCCTGGTAAGTCTACCAACCTAAAGGAATCATTTATCCTATAAAAATTTATAGTCCTAGTTTTTCCTGGCTTGCTGCTGGTCCTAGCTAAATTTTTCCTATTGATCATGGAGTTTATAAAGGAGGATTTACCCACATTGGACCTACCAGCAAAGGCAATTTCTGGTAGATCCTCTGTCGGATATTGACTAGGCTTTACTGCAATAGCATCTAATTCAGATTTAACTATCTTCATCTTCATCAGCCCTTTTAACTAAAGCATGTTCTAAGACCTTATCCATGTCCTTCACCAAGACGAATTCCATCTTTCTCCTTATTTTATCGGGTATTTCATCCAGATCCTTCTTATTTTCATAGGGTAGAATCACCTTTTCTATACCCATCCTATTAGCTGCCAGTACCTTTTCCTTAATGCCGCCAACTGGTAAAACCCTACCCCTGAGAGTTATTTCACCAGTCATGGCCACCTTCCTATTGATAGGCGTATTAGACAAGGCAGATACTACAGCTGTTGCTATAGTTATACCAGCCGATGGTCCGTCCTTGGGAATAGCTCCTTCAGGAACATGGATATGGATGTCCATCTCCTTATGGAAGTCCTCTTCAATATTTAAACGGTCTGAGTTTGCCCTTATATAGCTAATACCAGCCATAGCAGATTCCTTCATCACATCTCCCAGCTTACCGGTTAGCTGAGTCTTGCCGCTACCCTTCATCACATTTACTTCAATTGAAAGGGTTTCTCCTCCCACTGCAGTCCAGGCTAGTCCATTGGCAACACCGATTCTGTCCTTTTGATCCACAAGATCAAACCTATACTTGGGAGCTCCTAAATAGTTGGATAGATTTAAGGCATTAATCCTAACGGTCTTAACATTCTTTTCCACTATGGTCTTTGCAGCCTTTCTGCATATATTGGCTATATTCCTTTCTAAATTCCTAACTCCAGCTTCCCTGGTATAGTAGTTGATTATGTTTTTAAGGGCAGCTTTAGATAGCTTAAGGTTCTTTTCTTCCAAGCCGTGTTCCTTCATCTGCTTAGGTAGTAGGTGCTTCATAGCAATCTGTAGTTTCTCCTCATCAGTATAGCCACTTATCCTGATGACCTCCATCCTGTCTAATAAGGGCCTTGGAATAGTAGTTGTTGTATTAGCTGTAGTTATAAACATTACCTTTGATAGGTCAAAGGGGACATCAAGGAAGTGGTCCACAAAGTTGGAATTTTGCTCTGGATCCAATACCTCTAACAAGCCGCTGGCAGGATCCCCACGGTAATCACTGCTTATCTTGTCTATTTCATCGAATAAGAAGACAGGGTTTTTACTACCAGCCTTTCTTATTAGGCTCATAATCCTACCCGGCATACTGCCAACATAGGTCCTCCTATGACCTCTTATTTCAGCTTCATCCCTTACTCCTCCCAAGGCCATCCTTACGAATTCCCTATTTAAAGCCCGAGCTATGGATCTTGCAATTGATGTCTTACCCACTCCTGGCGGCCCTACTAGGCAAAGGATTGGTCCTTTCATAGAGTTGGTAAGCTTCCTTACGGCTATAAATTCCAGAATCCTTTCTTTAACGTCTTCCAAGCCATAATGCTCCTCATCTAAAATCTCCCTGGCCTTGTTTATATCTATTTTAGACTTAGATTCCTTATCCCAGGGTAAATCCACTATCCAGTCTAGATAAGTCCTTATAACGCCAATTTCAGCCGAATGGGGGGAAGTTTTAGTCAAGCGGTCTAACTCCTTCAAGGCCTTATCCTTAACTTCCTTAGGCATCTTGATTTTATCCAACTTTTTTCTGTACTCTTCCACTTCCGTTAAGATTTCATCGTCTTCTCCCAATTCCCTTTGGATGGCCTTCATCTGCTCTCTTAAATAGTATTCCTTCTGTAGCCTGCTAATTTGCTTCTTAACCCTTTGGTTGATCTTGTCTTCAATTTTTAAAAGCTCAATCTCCTCCTGCAATATTCCATGGAGGACCTCTAACCTCTCATAAATATCAAAGGTCTCTAGTATCCTCTGCTCATCCTCCGGCTTTAGTACTAGATAAGAAGCGATTACATCAGCAAGCCTACCTGGATCTTCTATATCTGTAACTGTAGTTGACAGTTCTGGCGAAACCTTAGTATTCAGTTCTATATATTCTTCCAAGTCGGAAATAACCAACCTCATTGCAGCTTCCATGGCCTTATCTATTACTACCTTTTCTGGGTCGTAAAGGAAGTTTTCAATTTCAGCCTCAAAGAAGCTTTCATTATCTAATACTTCAACTATCCTGCCCCTGCTGACACCCTCAACTAATACCCTGATGCTGCCACCAGGCAGTTTCAACATCTGCCTTACCTTGGATATAGTACCTACAGTATAAAAATCCTCCACCCCTGGTTCATCTATCCTAGGGTCCTTTTGAGTACATAGCAATATATGAGAATCATCCATCATGGCTTTTTCCAATGCATTAATAGACTTTTCCCTTCCAACATCGAAATGCATAACCATATATGGATAGATTGAAATCCCCCTTAAGGGTATTATGGGTAGGGTAACTTTTTCAATAGTATAGTATGCCTTTAACATATTATCCCTCCTTCTCAATTGATAATAGCAATGCCTATATCAATTGAAAAATTAAAGGCTCACTGATGTGAGCCTTTTTTATGATGCAGATTCTTTATTTCCCGATTTGTTTGCCCTACTCAGCTTTTTCATATCTGATAAGACTAGAGTTGGTTCAGCCTTATTCATTACAGTTTCCTTCGTAATTAGGCATTTTTCCACGTCATCTCGTGAAGGCAACTCAAACATAATATCTAGCAAGATATCCTCAAGTATACTTCTAAGACCTCTAGCTCCAGTTTTTCTTTCAATGGCTTTCTTAGCTATAGCTTTTAAGGCTTCATCATCAAATTCTAGATCCACATTTTCCATTGCAAATAATTCCTTATACTGCTTTACTAAAGCATTTTTAGGCTCAGTAAGTATACTTACCAATGCATCTTCATCTAATTCTTCTAGAGTTACGATTACAGGCAATCTTCCAACGAATTCAGGAATTAAACCAAATTTCAATAGGTCCTCTGGTTGTAGTTGTTCTAACAACTTACCAATTTCTTTTTCTTCCTTAGTTTTAATTTCAGCACCAAAGCCGATAGAATTTTTGCCTATACGGTTTTGTATTATCTTATCTAATCCATCGAAAGCGCCGCCTACGATGAATAAGATGTTGGTAGTATCCACTTGAATGAACTCCTGGTGTGGATGCTTTCTTCCCCCTTGGGGTGGAACATTTGCAATGGTACCTTCTAATATTTTTAGTAATGCTTGTTGGACTCCTTCACCACTAACATCCCTAGTTATGGAAGGATTTTCAGATTTTCTAGCAATCTTATCTATTTCATCGATATAGATTATACCCTTTTCTGCTCTTTCTATATCATAATCTGCAGCTTGAATAAGCTTCAATATTATATTTTCAACGTCTTCACCTACATAGCCTGCCTCTGTAAGGGATGTGGCATCGGCTATAGCAAAGGGAACGTCTAAAATCTTGGCCAGTGTTTGAGCCAGTAAAGTCTTACCGGATCCAGTTGGCCCAACCATTATGATGTTACTTTTTTGTAATTCTATATCCTTTCTCCTGGACTTGCAATTTATCCTTTTATAATGGTTATAAACAGCCACGGCCAAAGCTCTCTTTGCTCTTTCTTGTTTTACAACGTACTCATCTAGAGTCTTCTTTATCTCTGCAGGAGTTGGTAATTCCTTCATTTCATAATCATAGTTATCAAGGAATTCCTCTTCGATAATTTCCTGACAAAGCTCTATACATTCGTTGCAAATATATACGTTGGGACCTGCTATAAGTCTGCGGACTTGATCTTGAGGCTTCCCACAAAAAGAGCATCGAAGCTGTTTCTCCTCATATTTTGCCATGGTTACACCTCTCTTAAATTATTTGCTCGACCTAATAACCTTATCGATTATGCCGTATTCAACAGCTTGTTCGGCTGTCATATGATAATCCCTGTCTGTGTCCCTTCTAATCTTTTCCAGTGATTGACCTGTTCTTTCACTTAAAATCTTATTGATCCTCTCCCTAATCTCAAGTATCTTCTCAGCTTGGATTCTAATATCCTCAGCTTGACCTTGGGCTCCACCAAGTGGTTGATGGATCATGATATCTGAATTTGGAAGAGCAAACCTCTTACCCTTAGCACCAGCTGCTAGTAAGAAAGCTCCCATACTTGCAGCTCTACCGATGCAGATAGTAGATACATCTGGTTTTATATATTGCATAGTATCGTATATGGCAAAACCAGCACTTACTGATCCACCTGGGCTGTTTATATATAGTTGAATATCCTTATCTGGATCTTCAGCTTCTAAAAACAGTAATTGAGCTACAACTAAATTGGCAATAGCATCGTTGACTTCAGAACCTAGGAATATAATCCTTTCCTTCAATAACCTTGAATATATATCATAGGATCTTTCTCCTCTACTAGTCTGTTCAACGACTATAGGTACCAATGCCATATTTATCAACTCCTTTAAATAAACTTAGCGTTCTCTACTAAAAGATCCACTACCTTACTATTAACTATACCTGCTTTTATATATTCTAAATCACCTTTTTTCATATCTTCAACGAACTTTTCTACATCTTCAGCCCTGTATTGTTCTGCTAATTTTCTTAATTCCTCATCTATATCTTCCTCAGTTACTTCGATTGATTCTGCCTTAGCAATTGCTTCTAATACTAAATCAGCCTTTACCCTCTTTTCTGCTATTTCCCTAAATTGTTCCCTTAAATCCTCTATCTTACTGCCAGTTAGCTCTAGATATTGTTGTAGTTCTAGACCTTGGCTTCTTAATCTAAAATCGAATTGTCTTAACTCGTTATCTATTTGAGTTTCAATCATACCATTAGGAATATCTACTTCGGAAATTTCCATAGCCTTTTCGATTACCAAATTTTCCTTTTCGAAGGCTTCCCTAGCCTTTAATTCCTCTTCTAATTTAGCCCTGATACTTTCCTTATATTCTTCAAGGGTATCGAATTCGCTTACGTCCTTTGCAAACTCGTCATCTAATTCTGGTAATTCCTTCTCCCTTATTTCATGAATTGCCACCTTAAATATGGCATCCTTGCCAGCTAAGGATTCTTCATGATATTCTTCAGGGAAGGTAACCTTTATTTCTACCTCTTCTCCCTTATTCTTACCTATTAGCTGTTCTTCAAAACCTGGTATAAAGGTATTTGAACCTACTTCTAACTGATATCCTTCTGCAGTTCCACCTGGGAATTGTTCATCATCAACGAATCCCTTAAAATCTATAGTCAATAGGTCGCCTTCTTTAACCGGCCTATCTACATGGATTAATCTAGCATTATCCTCTTGAACATGCTTAAGCTCATGTTCAACCATCTCATCTGTTACATTATACTCTACTTTTTCCAATTCTATACTCTTATAGTCGCCTAATTTTACTTCTGGCTTAACGTCCACTTGAACTTTAACCGTAATAGGCTCGCCCTTATTTATTTCTTCTATATTAATATCAGGAGTATCAACAGGTTCTAATTCCAATTCCCTAACTGCCTTTTCATAGGCTTCAGGTAACAATGAATTTATAGCATCTTCATAGAAGATTCCTTCTCCATAATTTAATTCAATAATCTTTCTTGGGGCTTTTCCCCTTCTAAATCCTGGTATATTAAATTTGCTTCTATTCCTTAAATAAGCTTGTTGTACAGCCTTCTCAAAATCTTCAGCAGCCAGCTGAAAACTAAAGGAAACTTTGTTATTTTCTTTCTTCTCAAAAACGGCGCTCATTATATTATATCCTCCTCAAAATATTCTAATTTTACCCTTTTATCCATAATATTATATCATAATATCCTAGCTTAACAATAAATTTCTAAATTTATTTATAATAAAGTAAAACCAATGGAAATCCCATTGGTTTTTAGTGGTGCGGGAGAGAGGACTTGAACCCCCACGTCAAAGACACTAGATCCTAAGTCTAGCGCGTCTGCCAGTTCCGCCACTCCCGCTTGCATATTCAGTACCACTTTATTATATATCACCCCAAGAGGATTTGTCAACACTTTTTAATCAAAAATTTCTTTAATTATTCCTCCACCTACTACCAGATCCTCATCATAAAAGACTACAGCCTGACTTTTTGTTATAGCCCTTTGGGGTTCAGTAAACTCTACCATAACCCCATCCCTATAGGGCTTGATTATGGCCTTAGATTCCCTAGTGCCATATCGGATCTTGGCCGTTACCTCCATCTCCCCCTCCAGCCTATCGAAGGGTATAAAGTTTAGTTCACCAGCAATTAGCCTTCTCTTAAAAATCCCCTCTTCATCCCCTAATACCACTTCATTCTTTTGGGGATCTATACTTTGGACATACATCCTCTTACCAAGGGATATACCCAATCCTTTCCTCTGACCTATAGTATAGTACACTATCCCCTTATGTTGACCCAGGATATTGCCTTCTGTATCTACAAAATTACCAGCTTTAACCCTATCTGGCACCCTTTCCTTGATGAACTTACCATGATCATCGTCGGGTATAAAGCAGATTTCCTCACTGTCTGGCTTATCATGTATAATTAGGCCGATATCCTTGGCTATTTCCCTAACCTGGTCCTTAGTATAGTTTCCTAGGGGGAAAAGGGTATTTTCCAGCTGATATTGGGTCATCTGGTGTAAAAAGTAGGTCTGGTCCTTCTTTTGATCCTTGCTCCTCTTTAAGAGATATCTGCCAGTATTTTCATCTCTTTCGATGACGGCATAATGGCCAGTAGCAAGATAATCTGCTCCTAGGGCCTTAGCCTTTTTTAAGAATTCACTAAATCTAACATATTTATTACATGCTAGGCAGGGGTTGGGAGTCCTACCTGCTAGATACTCTTCTACAAAATAATCTATTACCCTTCTTTCAAAGAGGTCCCTAAAATTCATCACATAATGATCTATTCCCAACTCATGGGCTACTGCCTTAGCATCCAAGACGGATGATAAGGAACAGCAGCCCCCCATATATTCGTCATAAACATCATCATGGGGGATCTGACTAAGGGTAACACCTATTACTTCATAGCCCTGCTCCTTAAGGATATAGGCAGCTACGGAAGAGTCAACACCTCCACTCATGCCTAGCACAACCTTCTTCTTCATCTCTTTCACCCTTTTAACCTCATTACTTGCTAACATCTTAATCTACAATATTACAACTATAGTCTATAAACTACTATAATTTGTAATATTGCTATCTGCAATATTACTGCAATATTACTACTATATTAATACCAAAATACTACTATATCAAACAGTACTACCATATTATATATTAACCTATTCTATTTTCAATAATTTGTGCCAACTCTTCAGCAATTTTCGTGATTTCTTTCTGATCTTCTCCTTCTATCATCACCCTAACTAAGGGTTCAGTACCTGATGGCCTAATAACTACCCGGCCTTTGCCGTGGAAGAGCTCTTCAATCCTTTCAATCTCTTTCTTAATAACCTCATCCTCTAGATATTTATGTTTTTTATCATTTTGAACCCTGGCATTGACTAGAACCTGAGGATAGTCTTCCATCAAGCTATTTAATTCATCTAAGGACTTGCCTGTCTCCAAAGCCACCTTTAATAGATGAAGGCCAGTTGCTAGCCCATCACCAGTCGTATTGTAGTCTAAGAATATGATGTGGCCAGACTGCTCCCCACCTATAACGTAGCCCTTATCTAACATCTCTTCCAACACATACCTATCGCCTACTGCAGTTTTTACTATATCCATCCCATTTTCCCTTAGGTAGACATCTAAGCCCATGTTAGTCATAACAGTTCCTACTACCGTGTTTTTATTAAGCTTGCCCTTATCCTTTAAATATGTAGCACAGATGGCCAAAATATGGTCTCCATTAATTATATTGCCCTTATTGTCTACGGCTATAATCCTGTCACCATCTCCATCGAAGGAAATACCCATATCCGCTCCTTCATCTAGGACCAGCTTCTTAATGATTTCTGGGTTAGTAGAGCCGCAGTCTTTATTGATGTTCATGCCATCAGGCCTGTTGTTGACTACCACTACTTGCCCATTTAATTCTTCAATGATTTCAGGACCAATTTTATAAAGGGCTCCATGGCCGCAGTCCATGGCAATTTTCTTACCCTTTAGATCTATATCTACTATGGATTTTAGATATTCTTTATAATCCCTTTGGCCATTTTCTTCTATTATAATTCTGCCTATTTTATCAGCTATAGGTCTAACATCTAGGCCCTCGGCATTTTTTACGATTTCCTCTATCCTATCCTCCATTTCATCTGGCAACTTTAACCCCCTGCCATCAAAGAACTTTATACCATTGTATTCTCCCGGATTATGGGAAGCTGAAATGACCACTCCAGCTAATGCCTCATACCTTCTAGTTAAATAGGCAACTGCCGGCGTAGGTATAATCCCCAACTGTATAACGTCTAAGCCCATAGAAGTTATACCTGCAATTAAGGCAGCCTCCAGCATATCACCAGATAATCTGGTATCCTTTCCCACTACTATCTTACCCTGATTGCCTTCAGCTAAAATATGGGCTGCAGCCCTTCCTACCTTAAAGGTTAATTCAGGTGTTAATTCCTTATTCGCTATTCCTCTTATACCATCAGTTCCAAATAATCTAGGCACAGTAAGCCCCCCTTTAGACTAATCTAGTTTAAATTTCTTTAATACCAATTCTATCAACTTTTCCTTATGATTTAATTGGGGATCTTCTATGACCTTTTCCAATAGATAATCTAGAATTTCCCCAATAAGCTTTCCTTCCTTATATCCTAAACTAATTATATCATAGCCGTCAATCTTAAGATGTTTTTTTTCAAAGGGTTCTTGCTTGTTTAAAATCCTCTGAATCTCCTTCTTCCTCTCATTAAGAAAGTCCACATCAGCTTGGCTATTAGTACACATCCTGTCGGCTATTTGTAAATCCATCAGTTGGAAAATCCTCTCCTGACCAACCCTGCCTATTAGGCGTTTTAGGCCCCTATCCTTCATATTCCTACTTTTTGTCATATGTTCACCAATTAGTAGTAGGACTGACTCTGTAAGCTCCTTGGAACACTTAAGCCTTGTAAGTATATTCTTGGCTATTTTTACACTTACCTTCTCATGTCCATAAAAGTGTCCCACTCCCTTGTCATCTATGGATAGGGTATGGGGCTTGCCTATATCATGGAAAAGGGCAGCCAGCCGCAGTTCCAACAGCTTAGGCACATTATCTAATACACAGAGGGTATGGTTAAACACATCCTTATCATGGTGGGGATTATGCTGGTCAAAACCTATGGTATCCTTTAGTTCCGGTATTATTACATCCAAGATATTTAATTCCTCCATCAACCTTATACCATAGGAGGGTTTATCAGATATGAGTATCTTAAATAACTCCTCCCTTATGCGCTCTGCACTTATTTTAGACAATAGATTGGACATTTCCCTACAAGCCTTATAGGTTTTTTCTTCCAACTTAAATCCCAACTGGCTGGCAAACCTGACCCCCCTTAAGATCCTCAGATGGTCCTCCTTAAAACGTTCATAAGGATTGCCAACAGTCTTGATTATAGCTTTTCTTAAATCCTCCCTACCATTAAAAGGGTCCACCAGCCCCCTTTGGTCATTATAGGCCATGGAGTTTATGGTAAAGTCCCTACGGCTTAAATCGTCTTCTATATTGGAAGAGAAGGTAACATGGCTTGGTTTTCGACCATCGTAATAGTCCTCCTCTATCCTATAGGTGGTTATCTCCACGTCTCCCTCTTCTAAAACTAAGACGATGGTTCCAAATTCCTTTCCTATATCAATAGTCTTATAATCCTTAAAAATATCCTCTATGTCTTCAGGCTGGGCCCTAGTAGCTATATCATAATCGTTAGGCTCCTTTCCTAAAATTAGATCCCTAACGCATCCGCCTACAACAAAGGCCTCATAGCCTTTCTCCTCTATTTTTCTCAAAACTTCCTCTATGTAAATAGGTAAATTTAACTTCATCTTTATCCCCCAACTTTTAATAATATTAGTATAACATAGTGTTGACATAATGGGATTTGTTTATTTATTTTTCATCCTATATAATTAAATAAAAGCTAAGACTTATGGCTAGGGTGATAATATGACTAAACTTAATATCTTACATATTGATATGGATGCCTTTTACGCTTCAGTAGAAGAACAGGACAATCCCCACCTAAAGGGCAAGCCCATTATTGTAGGCGGAGCTTCCAAACATGGAGTAGTTACCACCTGCAATTATGAGGCTAGGAAATATGGTATACATTCTGCCATGCCAGCCTTTATGGCTAGGAAGCTATGCCCCCATGGAATCTTCCTACCTGTCAGGATGAAGAGGTATAAGGAAGTGTCTAGAAAGATCTTCAGTATATTCTACCAATTCACAGACTTGGTGGAACCAGTTTCTATAGATGAGGCCTATCTAGATATATCAAAGCTAGAGGTGAAACCTGTAGACTTAGCCAAGGACCTAAAGAAAAAGGTACTTGAGGCTACTGGCCTAACCCTATCCATAGGCATTTCCTACAATAAATTTTTAGCCAAGCTGGCCTCTGACTGGAATAAGCCTAATGGCATGAAGATTATCACCGAAGATATGATACCAGAAATCCTACTACCCCTAGACATTAAGAAGGTCCACGGTATAGGACCTAAAACTGCCCAGCGTTTAAATAATATAGGAATCTATACTATTGGAGACCTGATGGAGTTGGAGGAGGAATTTTTAGTAGACTTATTCGGTAAATTAGGTAGGGAAATCTACTATAGGATAAGGGGTAAAGACAACCGACCTGTGGACACCAAGAGGGAGCGAAAATCCCTAGGTACTGAAACCACCTTAAGTGAGGATACCCATGATGTAAAACTATTAAAGGCCTACCTCCATGAATTTAGCTTGGAGATAGAGGAGGCCTTGCTAAAGAATAACCTTCAGGGTAAAACCGTCACCCTGAAGATAAAGTATGAAGACTTTAAAGTCCGTACCAGGAGTAAAACCCTTCCTAATGATATCTATGCCGCCCAAGACATCTATCAGTTAGCTTCCAGCCTCCTAGATGAAATTCAGCTGAAAAAAAGGGTTAGGTTAATAGGAATAACCATATCCAACCTTTCCTCCACCTACTTGGAGCAGCTAACTTTATTCGATTAATAGTCACCCTTTGTCCACCTTCTGAATAGTATATAGTAGGACAAGGTCTAACTACTAAAGATAAGCCATATATATTCACTTTCCCAAAAATGCTCGGGAAAAGTTTAGTGAAGGTCAACTTTGGCCTTCACTAATTATTTTTCTCATATATTTTCCCCAGCTCTTCTATAACCCTAATAGCCATCTCCTTACTATCAAGGTTAAGGTTGTTGACCATTTTTCCCATAACTCCTACCCTATATTCTTCATCCTC